>NZ_JBEXCS010000078.1:0-47213 GCF_040605395.1 Streptomyces sp. NPDC005648
CGGAGTGCGTGGACATCCCGGGCGGCCCGCAGACGGAGACGTTTTTCGGCAAGGACGGGCACCGCCGCGGAAACTGACGTGTCGTCACTTCGCGGGCTCGCGGGCATGATCGCGCTCCCTGCGCGGATCGGTGCGAACGAGTCCTTCCATGCACGATCCTTCTCGGTGGCGGTCGCCGTGATCAGTGGCCGAACATCCCCATCCGGGACCGTTGGTCCCGGCCGCCGCGGCCCGACCGGCCCACATAGGGCCAACCGGCCCTGTTCCAGGGCCCGTTGACCGCGTTCGGCACCCACACCCTGCCCTCATCATGGCGAGCGCGCGGCACCGCCGCGCGGAGTGCGGGCCTCCGGTGCGGAAGGCTCGGGAAGGGGAACGGACGATGACCGACACCGGATCGCTCCTGGCGAAAGCGGTGGGACCGGAGCACGTTCTCGCAGGGGACCGGGTTCCGGAGCAGTACGGACACGACGAGTCGCTGACGGCCGCGGCACGGCGGCCGAGGTATGTGGTGCGTCCCGGCACGACCGCCGAGGTGTCGGAGATCCTGGGCATCGCCGGCGCACAGCGGGTCCCCGTCACCGCGCGCGGCTCCGGCACCGGGCTCTGCGGAGCGTGTGTGCCCGGCACGGACGGGATCGTCGTGTCGTTCGAACGGATGGACCGGGTGCTGGAGATCGACACCGACAACCATGTCGCTGTCGTCCAGCCGGGTGTGATCCTGGCCGAACTCGACTGCCTGACCGCGGAGTCCGGACTGTGCTACCCGGTGCGCCCGGGCGAGTCGAGTGCCTCGGTCGGCGGCACCATCGCCACCAACGCCGGCGGTATGCACGCCGTTCGGCACGGCGTCACCCGGCACCATGTCCTCGGTGTCGAGGCGGTCCTCGCCTCCGGCGCGATCGTGCGCAGCGGCGGAAAGTACGTCAAGACCAGCACCGGCTACGACCTGACGCAGCTGCTGGTCGGCTCCGAGGGCACCCTGGCCCTGGTCACCGAGGCGGTCCTGCGCCTCAAACCCCGCGCCGGCCACGGCGCGACGGTGCTGGCGCCCTTCGCGACGGCCGAGGAGATCGCCCGCGCGGTGCCCCGGCTGCTGGCACAGGGGCTGGATCCGTTGGCCCTGGAGTACGTCGACATGCTCACGATGGCGGCGATGACCGCCCAGGAGGACCTCGGGCTCGGCATCCCGCGACAGGTCCGCGACACGGCGCTCGCCTACCTGGTCGTAGTCCTCGAAGAGCGGTCGGCCGACCGGCTCGAAGCCGATGTGGAGTCGCTCGGCGGTCAACTGCTCGAACTGGGCGCGGACGACGTCTACGTCCTGCCCGCGGCGGCCGCACGCCGGCTGATCGAGGCCCGGGAGCGGGCCTTCTGGGCCTCCAGGAAGGCCGGCGCGGACGAGATCGTGGACATCGTGGTCCCTCGCGCCGTACTGCCCCGGCTGCTCGCCGAGGCGGACGTCATCGCCCGGGACAGCGGATCGATCATCACCGGCTGCGGCCACGCGGGCGACGGCAACGTCCACCTCGCGGTCTTCCAGCCGGACGGAAAGCGGCGGGACGAGGTGCTCGCACGGCTGTTCCGGGCGGGCCGGGCCCTCGGCGGGGCCATCTCCGGTGAGCACTGCATCGGCACGGCGAAGAAGCGGTACTTCCTGGACCTGGAGGACCCCGCCAAGGTGGAACTGATGCGCCGGATCAAGCAAGCCTTCGACCCCGACGGGATACTCAACCCCGGTGTGCTCTTCGACTGACAGTGGGTCCCATCAGCGTCTCGTCCGTCTGCCCGACCCGCCCCCGCCCGCCCCTCGGTGCGCGTGGGAAGGGCGGCACACAACAGCCTGGCAGCAAAGGACACAGCGGTGGTGGCGCTCGCACGGCGAGGTCCTGGCCGTCCGGATCGAAGGGACCGGCCCGGCCGCAAGGCCAGACGGGACAACGGCAGGTGCGACTCCATCGACGCCTGCGCGGCCGCGACCGCACTCCTGCCGGGACGGGCCGCAGGCACGCCGAAGGCCGGCAACGCAATCGTGGAGGCGATCCGGGCCCTGCGGGTGGTCCGCAAGAGCACGGTCAAGGCCCGCACCCAGACCATCGACCAGCGAACTCGCCCACCTGGCCTGCACGGTGAAGACCGCGCTGCACAGGCCCGCCCGCCGCTACCAGGCACTCGACGAGGAGATCAAGGAGGCCGACCAGGAGATCGGACCACTGCTCACCCACTGGTCCGCATGAATGACCCACACCACAGAACCGCTCCCACAGACCGCTTGACGATCCATGGGAGCTTCCGATCGAAAGGCGGAATCATTGTGAACGGTGCTCATGCCGTCGCGCGCACCCTCCTGAGCTGCGGGGTGGAGGTGTGCTTCGCGAATCCGGGCACCTCCGAACTGCACTTCGTCGCCGCCTTGGACGACGAGCCGGCTCTGCGGGCCGTGGCGTGTCTGTTCGAGGGCGTGGCCACCGGCGCGGCCGACGGCTACGGCCGGATGACCGGCCGTCCCGCCGCGACCCTGCTGCATCTCGGCCCCGGGCTGGGCAACGGCCTGGCCAACCTCCACAACGCCCGCCGTGCCGCCACACCGGTGGTGAACCTGGTCGGCGACCACGCGACCTTCCACAAGAAGTACGACGCGCCGCTGGAGTCGGACGTCGACGCGCTGGCCCGCACGGTCTCCGGCCGGGTGCGCCGCTGCGAGGACGCGGCCACCGTCGGCGACGAAGTGGCCGAGGCGGTGGCCGCCGCCACCGGTGCTCCGGGCCAGGTGGTCACCGTAGTGCTGCCCGCCGACGTGTCCTGGTCGGACGGAGCCCGGCCGGCGCGGCCCGTCGCGCCGCCGCAGGCCGCCGCCGTACCGGAGCCGACCATCGCCACCATGGCCGCGGCCCTGCGCGACGGCGAGCCCGCCGCCCTGCTCCTCGGCGGCCCGGCCACCCGTGAGCCCGCGCTGGGCGCGGCCGGTCGGATCGCCGCCGCGACCGGCGCCCGGCTCCTGTGCGAGACGTTCCCGGCCCGCCTGGAGCGCGGCGCGGGCCTGCCCTCCGTGGAGCGGCTCGGCTATCTCGCCGAGGGGGCCATCGCGCAACTCGAAGGCGTACGGCACCTGGTGCTGGCGGGCGCCCGCGCCCCGGTGGCGTTCTTCGCCCACCCGGGTCTGCCGGGTGCGCTGACCCCGGACGGCTGCCGGATCCACACCCTCGCCACGGCGGGCGACGACCTTGTCCAAGCGCTGGGCGACCTGGCGGACCGCGTCGCCCCGGACGCGTCCCCGGTGCTCCGGGCCGCCGTACGGCCGACGCCACCGACCGGCCCGCTGACCGCCGAGACCGCGGCGGCGGCCATCGGGGCCCTGCTGCCCGAACGAGCGATCGTGGTGGACGAGGCCAACACCTCCGGCCTCGGGCTGTCCGAAGCCACGGCGGGGGCACCGCGCCACGACTGGCTCACCCTCACCGGGGGCGCCATCGGCCAGGGCCTGCCCCTCGCCGCCGGCGCGGCCATCGCCTGCCCGGACCGGCCGGTGCTGTGTCTGGAGGCCGACGGCAGCGCCATGTACACCGTCTCGGCGCTGTGGACCCATGCGCGCGAGGGGCTCGACATCACCACCGTGATCTTCGCCAACGGTTCGTACGCGGTCCTCGACATGGAATTCCAGCGCCTGGGCGGGGCCGCCGGCGGCCCCGCCCAGCGTGATCTGACGGACCTGACCCGGCCCGGCCTCGACTTCGTCGCCCTCGCCCGGGGGATGGGCGTACCGGCGTCCCGCGCCACCACCGCCGAGGAGTTCACGGACAGGTTGCGTGAGGCCTTCGGCGAGCCGGGTCCGCATCTCGTCGAGGCGGTGGTGCCTGCACTGTTCTGAGCCGTGAGCATCTCGCTCCCGGCCGTTCACCTGCTGTCGCTGCTCCCGGTGCTGTCCATGAGGGCCGCCCGTCCCGCCTCCAGCCGTGCCGTCGGGATGCGGAACGGTGAGCAGGAGACGTAGTCGAGGCCCGCCCGGTGGAAGAAGTGGATGGACTGCGGGTCTCCGCCGTGCTCGCCGCACACCCCGGTCTCCAGCCGGGGGTCGACGCCGTGGCCGGCCTCGACGGCCAGTTCCACGAGCCGGCCCACGCCCTCCTGGTCGATCGTCTCGAACGGCGACACCTCGAACACGCCCTTCTCCAGGTACAGCGGGAAGAAGGAGGCCTCGGCGTCGTCGCGGGACAGTCCCCAGGTGGTCTGGGTCAGGTCGTTGGTGCCGAAGGAGAAGAAGTCGGCGGCCTCGGCGATACGGGCCGCGGTGAGCGCGGCGCGCGGCAGCTCGATCATGGTGCCGATGGGGCAGTCGAGGCGTGTGCCGGTCTCCTGCTCGACCTCGGCGAGGACGCGTTCCGCCTCGGTGCGGGCCAGCCGCAGTTCCTCGACCGTGTCGACGAGCGGGATCATGATCTCGGCGTGCGGGCTGCCGCCGGCCCGCAGCCGGTCGACCACCGCCTCGGCGATCGCCCGCACCTGCATGGCCATCAGACCGGGCACGGCCAGCCCGAGCCGTACCCCGCGCAGCCCGAGCATCGGGTTCTGCTCGTGCATCCGCTCGACGGCGGCGAGCAGTTCACCGTCGTGCGGGTCCGGCCGCTCGGCCCGGGCCAGCCGTACGGCCAGCTCGGTGCGGTCGGGCAGGAACTCGTGCAGCGGCGGATCGATGAGCCGGATGGTCACCGGCAGCGCGTCCATCGCCGTCAGGATGCCGGTGAAGTCCGCGCGCTGCAGCGGCAGCAGCGCGGCCAGCGCCCGCTCCCGGGCGCTGTCGTCGCGGGCCAGGATCATCGCCTCGACCAGCGACCTGCGGGCGCCG
Source organism: Streptomyces sp. NPDC005648 (assembly GCF_040605395.1). Classification (NCBI taxonomy): domain Bacteria; kingdom Bacillati; phylum Actinomycetota; class Actinomycetes; order Kitasatosporales; family Streptomycetaceae; genus Streptomyces; species Streptomyces sp. NPDC005648. The sequence goes on from NZ_JBEXCS010000078.1 coordinate 4,844, forward strand.
AGGAACATGTGCTCGGTACGGCACAGTCCGATCCCGCGCGCACCCAGAGCGCGCGCACGGGCGGCGTCCTCGGGGGTGTCCGCGTTGGCCCGGACCTCCAGGCGGCTTACGGCGTCGGCATGGGCGAGGCTGTCCAGGACGGCCTCGGTGAGCGGTCCGCTCGCGGTGCCCGTCTCCAGCGCGCGTCCGACGTCGGACGCGGTGAGCGGCAGGGCGCCGAGGTGGACGGTGCCCGCGGTGCCGTCGACGGAGACGATGTCCCCCTCGCTGACCACCACGCCGGATTCCGTGGTGAAGTGACGCGCCGCCGGGTCGACGGCGAGTGCTTCGGCGCCGCACACACAGACCTTGCCCATGCCCCGGGCGACGACGGCGGCGTGGCTGGTCTTGCCTCCCCGGCTGGTCAGCACGGCCTGGGCGGCGATCATGCCGGGCAGGTCGTCGGGGGTGGTCTCCCGGCGGACGAGGACCGTGTCCTCACCGGCGGCGGCCCGTCGTACCGCCTCGGCCGAGTCGAAGACGACGGCGCCGACGGCCGCGCCGGGCGAGGCCGGAACGCCGTGGGCCAGGGGCACGTCGGCCGGGGTGGTGTCGAAGCGCGGGAACATCAGCCGGGTCAGTTCGGTGCCGTCGACGCGGACGAGGGACTCGTCCGCCGAGATGGTCCCCTCCTCGCGCAGGTCGTGGGCGATGCGGAAGGCGGCCTCCGCGGTGCGCTTGCCGACCCGGGTCTGCAGGATCCACAGCTTGCCCCGCTCGACGGTGAACTCGACGTCGCACAGGTCGCGGTAGTGCCGCTCCAGGGTGCGCAGATGGTCGCCGAGCCGGACGTACGAACGCGGGTCGAGGCGTTTGAGTTCGGCCAGGGGCAGTGCGTCGCGGACGCCCGCGACGACGTCCTCGCCCTGGGCGTCGGGCAGGTAGTCGCCGTACATGCCGCGTTCACCGGTGGCGGGGTCGCGGGTGAAGGTGACGCCGGTGCCGGAGTCGGGGCCGAGGTTGCCGAAGACCATCGCCTGGACGTTGACGGCGGTGCCGAGGTCCTCGGAGATGTGCTCGCGCCGGCGGTAGACACGGGCCCGTTCCCCGTTCCAGGAGTCGAAGACCGCGCGGATCGCGCGGGCCAGCTGCTCGGCCGGGTCCTGCGGGAAGTCGGTCCCCGTCTCCTTTTGGATGATGGCCTTGAACTCCTCGGTGATCAGGGCGAGTTCGCCGGTGTCGAGGTCGTGGTCGCCGGTCACCTCCCGCCGTGCCTTGTGCGCGGCGATGGCCTCCTCGAACAGGTCGCCGTCCACGCCCATCACGGTGTGCCCGAACATCTGGATGAGCCGCCGGTAGGAGTCCCAGGCGAACCGTTCCTGTCCGGAGACCTTGGCGAGCCCGGTGACGGACCGGTCGTTGAGGCCGATGTCGAGGATGGTCTCCATCATCCCGGGCATGGAGAAGCGGGCGCCCGAGCGCACGGACACCAGCAGCGGGTCGTCGGGCGCCCCGAGGGTGCGGCCGATGGCCCGTTCGAGCCCGGCCAGCGCGCGGGCCGCCTCGACGGCCAGCTCGGGCGGCTCCTCGCCCGTCCTCAGATAGACCTTGCAGGCCTCCGTGGTGACGGTGAATCCGGGCGGCACGGGCAGCCCCAGCCGGGTCATCTCGGCCAGACCGGCGCCCTTGCCGCCCAGCAGGGCGGCCATGTCCCGGGTTCCTTCGGCGAACTCGTACACGAACTTGGTCGGAACGGACATCAGCGCTCGGGCCTCTCACTCGTGGGGTGCGACAGCGGCTTGCGGGGTACGACGGAGACTCACTTGTGGGGTACGACGGCGACGGGGCAGCCGACGTGCTGGATGGCGGCGTGGGTGACCGGGCCGATGCGCGGGCCCGCCGGCCGGTCCACGAGGTGCCGGCCGACGACCAGCAGGCCCGCCCCCGACGCGGCCCTCAGCAGCGCGGACCGGGCCCGGTCCCGGGTGACCGTCTCGACGACCTCGACGCCGGGGTACTTGTCGCGCCACACCTGGAGTACGGCGGCCAGGAAGCCGCGCCACTCCTCGGCCCGCTGGGCATCGCCCACCAGGGCGATCTCACCGGGGCCGAGCCCCAGGGCGGAGGGCGCCTGCCAGGCATGGACGGCACGCAGCCGCGCGCCCCGCAGCCGGGCGACCTCGAACGCGAACTCGATCACCTCGTCGCACGGGTCGCCGAGGTCCACGCCCAGGACCACGTCCCGGAAGCCGGTACGGGTGGAGGCGCCGCCGTCGGCGGACGGCAGATGCTCGTCGGCGGACGGCAGATGCTCGTCGGCGGCCTCCTCCCCCGCCCGGACCAGCACGACGGGCCGGGTGGCCCGCGCGACCACGCCCAGCGCGACCGAGCCGACCAGGAACCCGGTGAATCCGCTCAGTCCGCGCGACCCCAGGACCAGCAGCTCGGCCTCCTCGGCCGCGTTCAGCAGCGCCGCGGTCGCCGGGCCCTCCACCTGTGTGTCGTCCAGGTCGACAGCGGGTTCCACGGCCCGGACGCGGTCCTCCGCCTGACGCAGGGTGCGGCGGCCGAGATGCCGCTGGGCCGCCGTGGCGATCTCGCCGTCCTCCCGGCGGGGATGCCAGTTCCAGGCGTGGACCAGACGGAGCGGCCGGCCGCGGCGCCGCGCCTCCCGGGCCGCCCACTCGGCGGCTGCCAGGCTCTCGGCGGATCCGTCCACTGCGGCCATGACGGGCAAAAGCATGATGCGCACCTCCTGCGGTGGGTCTGCCTCTCGCTTCCAGCCTGGTCCGCCGGCCTACCGGCAGGTATGGGCCGCCAGGTCTCCGAGGTGGTCCGTTCGGCCCCAGCGCGCACCGCCGTCGCGCGGGCAGGGTGGAGTGGCCCACCGACCGGGCCACCCGACGGACCGGAGGTGGCCGTCGTGCCGAGCGCGTGGCGGTGAGGAGGGACGGCCCCGGCACAGGGGTCGTTCGGCCCATGGGGGGCCGGGCCGCGGCGGCGCACGGTGAGCGCATGAGGTCACCTGGACGGATCGCCGTCATCGGCGTCGGCAACGAGTTCCGGCGCGACGACGGTGTGGGCTGGGCCGTGGTCGAACGGCTCCGGGAGCGGGCCGCGGACCGGGCGATCCCACCGGGGACCGCGTTCGCCACCAGCGACGGCGACCCCGGCCGGCTGATCGGACTGTGGGAGGGCGCCGCCCTGGCGGTGGTCGTGGACGCGGCCCACGCGCACCCCGGCACTCCGGGCCGGGTGCACCGCCTCGAACTCGACGCCGGGCACCTGGCGCGGCCGTCGACGACCAGCTCGCACGGGCTGGGACTCGGCGAGGCCGTCGAACTCGCCCGCGTCCTGGGCCTGTTGCCGGACCGTCTGGTCGTCTACGCCGTGGAAGGAGCCGACGGTTCGTTCGGCACCGGGCTCACCGCCGCCGTCGCGGCCGCCGTGCAGCCCGTGGCGGAGGCCGTCGCCGACGAGCTCTCCCGGCACCCCGCCCGGCACCGGGACCCCGCCCTCGGAGGCCCGTCGTGAGCGCGCGGCGCTTCCGGGTGGACGGCGTCGTCCAGGGCGTCGGCTTCCGCCCCTTCGTGTACCGCACGGCGGCCTCGCTCGGCCTGCACGGCTGGGTGGCCAATGTGAACGGTCATGTCGAGGGCGAGGTCGCCGGACCGCCCCGCGCGATCGAGGAGTTCGCCGTCCGTCTGCGGGCCGACGCCCCGGTCCTCGCCCGGGTGCGCCAGGTACGGCTCACCGCCGTCGCCGGGCGCCCGGCGCACGCCTCCGGTTTCCATGTACGGCACAGCGCGCCCGCGGCGCCGGACCGCGCGCCGCGCGAGATCCCGCCCGACGCGGCGATCTGCGACGCCTGTCTGCGTGAACTGCGCGATCCCCGCGACCGCCGCCACCGCTACCCGTTCATCAACTGCACCGACTGCGGCCCGCGCGCCACGATCATCGAGGACCTCCCCTACGACCGGGTCCGCACGACCATGCGGCACTTCCCGATGTGCCGGGACTGCGCCGCGGAGTACGCCGACCCGGCCGACCGCCGCTTCCACGCCGAACCGATCGCCTGTCCGGTCTGCGGACCCGAGCCCGCCTGGGAGGGCCTGCGCGGTGAACCGGCCCTGCGGGCGGCGGTCGACACCGTCTCCGGGGGCGGGATCGTCGCCGTCAAGGGGCTCGGCGGCTATCAGCTGGTGTGCGACGCCGGCGATCCGGCGGCCGTGGCGGAGCTGCGGCGCCGCAAGAGCCGCCCGGCGAAACCCTTCGCCGTGATGGTGCGCGACCTCGCCACGGCGGCCCGGCTGGCACGGATCGGCGGCACGGAACGCGCGGCGCTGACCTCCCCGGAGCGGCCCGTGGTGCTGCTGGCCCGCCGGCGCCGCCACGGTGCGCCGCCCCTCGCACCGGATGTGCACCCCGGCCTGACCCGGGTGGGCCTGTTCCTGCCCACCACCGGCCTGCACCACCTCCTCCTCGACGAGCTGGCCCGCCCGCTCGTCGTCACCAGCGGCAACCGGAGCGACGAGCCGATCGCGATCGACGACGCGGAGGCCCTGCGCGCGCTGTCCTCGGTCGCGGACGGCTTCCTCACCCACGACCGGCCGATCCGCTCGCGCTACGACGACTCCGTGGTGCAGTTCACCGGCCGCACCCGGATCACGGTCCGCCGGGCCCGCGGGCTCGCTCCCACCCCGCTGCCACTGCCGGTCCTGGAGCCCGTCGCGGGGGTGGGCGCCCAGCTGAAGCACACCTTCACCCTGGCCGCCGACGGACGGGCCCATCTGGGACCGCACACGGGAGACCTGGCGGACCCGGCGACCCACGACGCGTTCGTGGCGTCGTACGACCATCTCAAACGGCTCACCGGTGTCGAACCGGTCGCCCTCGCCCACGATCTGCACCCCGGCTGTCTGTCCACGCGGTGGGCGAAGGAGCAGCCGCTGCGGAGGATCCCGGTGCAGCACCATCACGCGCATGTGGCGGCCTGCGCGGCCGAGCACGGGGTGCGCGGTCCGTTCCTCGGCGTGGCCTACGACGGTCTGGGCCTGGGCGACGACGGCACCCTGTGGGGCGGCGAGATCCTCGTCGCCGACCTGAGCGGCTACCGGCGCGTGGGCCGGTTCGCGACCGCGCCCCTGCCCGGCGGGGACGCGGCGGTACGCCACCCCTCCCGTACGGCGCTCGGACAGCTGCTGGACGGCGAGACACTGGGCTCGCCGCGCCCCTACCCGTGGCTGACCCGGCCGTTCACGGACCGGCTCGACCCGGCCGAGGTCGCGGCCGTGCGGGCCATGGTCGCCCGGGACGTCAACTGCCCCCGCGCCTCCAGCGCGGGCCGGCTCTTCGACACCGTCGCCGCCGTGCTGGGCCTGTGCGACCGGGTGAGTTACGAGGGCGAGGCGGCCGTCCTGCTGGAGGCCGCCGCGGGCGCCGAGCACGCCGTACCGCTCGCCCATCGCGTCGTACGGGCGCAGGGCCTGTGGGTGTACGACCCTGCGCCCACCCTGACCGACCTGCTGGAGCGGCAGGCCGACGGGGAGCCCGTGGGCCGGCTGGCCGCGGCCTTCCATCTCACCCTGGCGATCGTCACGGCCGAGCTCGTCGCCCGGGCGGTGGCCGAGGGCGCGCCGCGCACGGTGTGCCTGGGCGGGGGCTGCTTCGTCAACCGCCGGCTGCTCACCGAGGTGCGGCGCAGACTGCGCGCGCAGGGGCTGCGGGTACTGGTCGGCGGCCGGGTCCCGGTCACGGACGGCGGAATCAGCTACGGCCAGGCGGCGGTCGCGGCGGCGCGACTGGCCGCGGAGAGGTGAACGCGTATGTGTCTGGGCATCCCAGGGCGCGTCGTGGAGATCCACGACGACGCCGGACTGCGCATGTCCACGGTCGACTTCGGCGGCATCCGGCGCGAGGTCTGCCTCAGCTGCACCCCGGAGGCGGACGTGGGGACGTACGTCATCGTGCACGTCGGTTTCGCCATCACGACGGTCGACGAGGCGGAGGCGAGGCGGACGCTCGACGTGCTGCGGGCGATGGCGGGGGCGGTCGAGGGGGAGCTCGGGGAGCCGCTGCCCTGACCCGGGCGGAAGGGCCGCCATGGGGCCGGTCGGCCCGCCCGGCAAAGGCCGGTCAGCCCCTGCCCCCGCACCCGGCCGGGGACGGAACCTGACGGTGGAGGAAGACCAGCCGCTTCGGACCACAGCCAGGACCCCGGCTCGGACCGGACCCCGGACCAGGAGGACGACGACATGACCGCCACCGCAGCCCCCGCCGTGCTCGACCGGCACGGTCTGGACGCGCTGGTCGGGGCTCTGGTGGCGCAGGGACGCACCGTCGTCGGGCCGACCGTCCGCGACGGGGCGATCGTGCTGGCCGAACTGACCACGGCCGACGCGCTGCCCTACGGCTGGGGCGTCGAGCTGGACGCCGGACGCTACCGGCTGGTGCCCCGGGAGGACGGGGCCGCCTTCGCGCACAGCGCGGGCCCGCAGTCCTGGAAGTCGTATCTGCATCCGGCGCGCGAGCGGCTGTGGAGCGCCGACCGGACGCCGGAGGGCCACGTCACCTTCACCGAACACACGGCCGAGCCGCCGTCGTACGCGTTCCTCGGCGTCCGGCCCTGCGATCTGCGGGCCATCGCGATCCAGGACCGGGTCCTGACCGGCGGGCGGTACGAGGACAGCGGGTACGGCCGGCGCCGGCGGCGGGCGCTGCTGATCGCCGCCGAATGCACCGAACCGGGTGCGACCTGCTTCTGTGTCTCGGCGGGCGGGGGGCCGGCGGCCGACCCCGGATACGACCTCGCGCTGACCGAGGTGATCGACGACGAAGGTCACCGTTTCCTGGTGCGCGCCGGCAGCGAGGAGGGCGCCCGGCTGCTGGAGCGGGTGCCGCACCACGCGGCCGACCCGGTCACCGAGACCACCGCCCGCACCTCGGTGGACGCGGCCCGCGACCGCATGGGCCGGGCGCTGCCCGCGACCGACCTGCGCGCCCTGCTGAGCGGCAGCCCCGACGCGGCCCGCTGGAACGACGTCGCCGAGCGCTGTCTGACCTGCGGAAACTGCACCATGGTCTGCCCCACCTGCTTCTGCACCACCACGGAGGAGGTCACCGACCTCACCGGTGACCACACCGAGCGCTGGCAGCGCTGGGACTCCTGCTTCGACCTGGACTTCTCCTCTCTGCACGGCGGACCGGTGCGCCGCTCCGCGCGCAGCCGGTACCGGCAGTGGCTGACCCACAAGCTCTCCACCTGGCACGACCAGTTCGACACGAGCGGCTGTGTGGGCTGCGGGCGCTGTATCGCCTGGTGTCCGGCCGGCATCGACATCACCGAGGAAGTGGCCGCCCTGGAGGCCGAACGCGAAACGGAGACGGACTGATGCCCCCCTCGATCGCCCTGCGCATGAACCACGCCCTGCCTCCCGAGCACCGTGCGCGGCTGCTGCGCGTCGGCCGTGAGACCGCCTTCCCGCAGGGCGCCCGGCTGTTCGAGGAGGGTGGGCACGCCGGCCGGTTCTGGATCGTCCGCAGCGGCACGGCGGCCCTCGACATGCATGTGCCCGGCCGCCGCCCGCCGGTCGTCGAGACGCTCGGCATCGGCGACCTGCTCGGATGGTCCTGGCTGTACGAGCCGTTCGTGTGGCAGCTCGGCGCGGTGGCCGTGACCCCGGTGCAGGCCTATGAGTTCGACGCGGTCGCCGTGCGTCTGATGTGCCTGGACGACCCCGCCTTCGGGCGGGCCGTGGAGCACTGGGTGGGGCGGGTGCTGGCCCACCGGCTGAGCGCGGCCCGGGCCCGGCTGGTCGACCTGTACGACGGATACGAGACCGGGGAACCGCGATGACCGCCGTGCCGGTCCCCCACCGTGTGGTCGCCCGCCGTGCGGAAACCGCGGACACGGTCACCCTGCGGTTCGAGCCGGTCGGCCGTGCGCTCCCCGACTTCCTGCCGGGGCAGTTCGCGATGGTGCACTCCTTCGGGCGCGGTGAGATCCCCGTCTCGGTCAGTTCGGTCCGGGCCACGGGCGGGCTCGCGCACACCGTCCGCTCGGTGGGCGCGGTCTCCGCGGGGCTGTGTGCCGCCCGGGTCGGCGACGTCGTCGGCATCCGAGGCCCGTACGGCACGGGTTGGGAGCCGCAGCGGGCTCGTGGACGGGACGTGGTGATCGTGGCGGGCGGCATCGGTTTCGCCCCGCTGCGGCCGCTGATCCTGGGCGTGCTTGCCGCGCCCGCCGCGTACGGGCGGGTCAACGTCCTGATCGGGGCGCGGACCCCGAGCGATCTGATCGCCCGCGCCGAGGTGGCGAGCTGGGCCACGGCCTGCACCGGAGTGACCGTGGACCGGCCCGAGCCGCACTGGCGCGGGGACGTCGGGATGGTGACCCAGCTGCTGGGCCGGGCGCACTTCGAACCGGAGACGACGACGGCGTTCGTGTGCGGTCCCGAGCCGATGATCCGGGCCACGGCGCGGGAGCTCGCCCATCTCGGTGTGCCCCGCGACCGTATCCAGGTCTCGCTGGAACGGAACATGCGCTGCGCGACCGGCCACTGCGGACACTGCCAGCTCGGCGGGCTGCTGGTCTGCCGGGCCGGCCCGGTCGTCGACTGGAGCCGCGCCGAACCCCTGCTGTCCGTGAGGGAGTTGTGAGATGGCACCCACACTCGCGGTGTTCAAGCTGGCCTCCTGCGACGGCTGTCAGCTCACCCTGCTGGACTGCGAGGACGAACTCCTCGCGCTGGCGGGCGAGGTGGAGATCGCGCACTTCCTGGAGGCGACCAGCACGGTCGAACCCGGACCGTACGACCTGACGCTCGTGGAGGGCTCGATCACCACGGCCGCGGACGCCGAGCGCATCCGCCGGATCCGCGCCGAGTCCCGCCGTCTGGTGACGATCGGGGCGTGCGCCACCGCCGGCGGCATCCAGGCGCTGCGCGACTTCGCGGACGTCGACGAGTTCCGGCGGACCGTCTACGCCCACCCCGAGTACATCTCGACGCTCGCCACCTCCACCCCCGTGTCGGCCCATGTGGACGTCGACTTCGAGCTGCGCGGCTGCCCGATCGACCGGCGCCAACTGATCGAGGTGATCACCGCGTTCCTCGCCGGCCGCAAGCCGGACGTGCCGGACCACAGCGTGTGCTTCGAGTGCAAACGGCGCGGCACGGTCTGCGTCACCGTCGCCCACGGCACGCCCTGTCTGGGTCCGGTCACCCACGCCGGGTGCGGGGCGCTGTGCCCCGCCTACCACCGGGGCTGCTACGGCTGCTTCGGGCCGTCCGGCTCGGTGAACCTGCCCGCGCTGATCCCGCTGCTGCGCCGCGACGGCCTGGACGACGACGCGGTGGAGCGCTTTCTGCACACCTTCAACGCCCCCGCCTTCGACAAGGAGTTGGGCAAGTGACGCACCGCGGATCCCGTGTCCTGCACGTCGGCTCGCTGTCCCGGGTCGAGGGCGAGGGCGCGCTGCGCCTGCACGTCCACGGCGGGACGGTCACCGAGGCACGGCTGGAGATCTACGAGCCGCCACGCTTCTTCGAAGCGTTCCTGCGCGGCCGTTCGTACACCGAGCCGCCGGACATCACCGCCCGGGTCTGCGGCATCTGCCCGGTGGCCTACCAGATGAGCGCCTGCGCGGCGATCGAGGACGCCTGCGGGGTGGAGGTCGACCCGGCGATCCGGGATCTGCGCCGGCTGCTGTACTGCGGCGAGTGGATCGAGAGCCAGACCCTGCACATCCATCTGCTGCACGCCCCGGACTTCCTGGGCCGGCCGAGCGCCATCGAGCTGGCCAGGACCCACCGCACCGAGGTCGAGCGGGGGCTCAGGCTGAAGAAGGCGGGCAACGACGTGATGGAACTGGTCGGCGGCCGGGCCGTCCATCCGGTCAACGTCCGCCTCGGCGGTTTCCACCGAGTCCCGGCCCGAGCCGAACTGGGGCCGCTGCGCGAGACGTTGCAGCGGGCGCTCGAGGACGCGTGGGAGACCGTGCGCTGGGTGGCCGGCTTCGACTTCCCCGAGGCGCGCACCGACGCCGACCTGCTGGCGCTGGCCGCCCCTGACACGTACGCCATCGAGAGCGGCACACCGACCGTACTGCGCGCCGACGGCAGCCGGAGCTCCTTCCCGGTAAGGGAGTTCACCGAGCACGTCACCGAGACGCATGTCGCGCACTCCACCGCCTTGCACTCCCGGCTGGACGGGCGGCTGCATCTCACGGGCTCCCTCGCCCGGTTCGCGATCAGCGGCCCGCGGCTGTCGCCGGTGGCCCTCCAGGCATGTGCCGAGGCGGGACTGGGCGATCCACGCGAGGGCGCCGTGTGCCGCAACCCCTTCCGGTCCATCCTGGTGCGGGCGGTGGAGACCCTCTACGCCGTCGAGGAGGCGCTGCGGATCATCGACGGCTACGAGCCGCCCGCGCGCCCTCACACCGAGGTCCCGCCGGTCACGGGCGTCGGTCACGGCGCCACCGAGGCACCGCGCGGTGTGCTCTACCACCGCTACCGGATCGGCGCCGACGGCCTCGTCACCGAAGCGACCATGGTGCCGCCCACCGCGCAGAACCAGGGCGCGATCGAGGACGACCTGCGCCGTCTGGCCCAGGACGCCATCACCGAACACGATCTGGACGACGCCGAGTTGACGGCCCTGTGCGAGCGGGCGATCCGCAACCACGACCCCTGTATCTCGTGCTCCACCCACTTCCTCGATCTGACAGTCGTCCGTACCTCGGGCCCGACCGCGGGAGGCCGCCATGCCTGAATCTCCGTACACCGTGAGCGATGTGATGACGCACACCGTCGTCGCCGTCGGCAGCGAGGCGCCCTTCAAGGAGGTCGTCGAACTGCTCGACCAGTGGAAGGTCAGTGCCCTGCCGGTGCTGGCCGGCGAAGGCCGGGTCGTCGGAGTGGTCTCCGAGGCGGATCTGCTGGCCAAGGAGGAGTTCCGCGACACCGAGGAGGGCGACGCGGCCGACCGGGCCAAGGCGGGTGCCGTCACCGCGGGCGAACTGATGAGCGCCCCGGCGGTCACCGTGCACGCCAACGCCTCCGTCGCCGAGGCCGCCCGCATCATGGCGCGCCGACACGTCAAGCGGCTGCCCGTGGTGGACGGTGTCGGCCTGCTGCAGGGCGTGGTCAGCCGCAGCGACCTCCTCAAGGTCTTCCTGCGGGACGACCAGGAGATCGCGGCGGAGATCCGGCGCGGTGTGCTGACCCAGATGCCCGTGACCCGTCCGCTGACGGTCGAGGTGACCGAGGGCGTGGTCACCCTGGGCGGGGTGCTCCCCGACCGGATGCTCGTGCCCGTCGTCGCGCGGGCGGTACGGGCCGTGGAGGGGGTCGTGGACGTCCGGCTCGACCTCTCGCACCGATGAAGTACCTCGACGAGTACCGCGATCCCGTGCTCGCCCGGCAACTGCTGGACGAGCTGCGGCGGACGGCCACCCGGCCCTGGCGGATCATGGAGGTGTGCGGCGGCCAGACCCACACCCTCGTCCGCCAGGGCATCGACGAGCTGCTGCCCGCCGGGATGCGCATGATCCACGGCCCTGGCTGCCCGGTCTGCGTCACCCCGCTGGAGACCCTCGACCGGGCCATGGCCGTCGCCGCCCGCCCCGGGGTCGTCCTCACCAGCTTCGGCGACATGCTGCGCGTGCCGGGCACGCACACCGACCTGCTGTCGCTGCGGGCCCGGGGAGCCGACGTACGCGTGGTCTACGCGCCCATGGACGCGGTGCGCCTGGCAGCCGCCCACCCCGACCGGGAGGTCGTCTTCCTCGCGGTCGGCTTCGAGACCACCGCCCCCGCCAACGCGATGGCCGTCCTGCACGCGGCCCGGCTGGGACTCACCAACTTCTCGATGCTGGTCAGCCATGTTCTCGTGCCGCCCGCGATGACCGCGCTGCTCGACGACCCGGACTGCGAGGTGCAGGCCTTCCTCGCCGCCGGGCATGTGTGCGCGGTGATGGGCTGGCGGGAGTACGAGCCGATCGCGGCGCGCCACCGGGTGCCGATCGTGGTGACCGGCTTCGAGCCGCTGGACCTGCTGGAGGGCGTCCTGATGGCCGTACGGCAGCTGGAGTCCGGCCGCTTCGAGGTGGAGAACCAGTATGTGCGGGCCGTACGGCGCGCGGGCAACACCGCCGCCCAGCAGGCCGTACGGACGGTCTTCCGGGTCGCCGACCGGGCCTGGCGGGGCATCGGGGCGCTGCCCGACAGCGGTCTCGAACTCGCCGAGGAGTACGCGGAGTTCGACGCGGCCCGCCGGTTCGACGTGGGCGGGCTGTGTCCCGTGGAGGATCCCGAGTGCATCGCGGGCGCGATCCTGACCGGGGCCCGACTGCCCACCGACTGCCCCGCGTACGGCACCCGCTGCACACCCCGTCATCCCCTCGGCGCGCCGATGGTGTCGTCCGAGGGCACCTGCGCCGCCTTCCACGCGGCCGGACGCGTCGCCGTCGCGGTGAGGAGCACGCCATGAGCATCGAATGTCCCGCTCCCCGGCACGAGGAGGAGGTCGTGCTGCTGGGCCACGGCGCCGGCGGCCGTCTCACCGAGGAGCTGCTCGACCGCGTGGTCCTGCCGGCGCTCGGCGGGACCGAGGGGCCGCTGGAGGACGCGGCGCTGCTGCCGGGCAGGCCGGACCTGGTGATGAGCACCGACAGCTTCGTGGTCAGCCCGCTGTTCTTCCCCGGCGGGGACATCGGGTCCCTCGCCGTCCACGGCACGGTCAACGACCTCGCCATGCGCGGCGCGTGGCCGCTCGCGCTGTCGGTGTCCCTGATCGTCGAGGAGGGGATGCCGCTGTCCGAACTCCGGTCGGTCATGGACTCGTTGGGGAAGGCCGCGCAGGAGGTGGGCGTGCCGGTGATCACCGGTGACACCAAGGTGGTGGGCCGCGGCGCGGCGGACCGCCTGTTCATCAACACCACCGGGATCGGCTGGCGCCACGCCCCGCTGTGCCCGTCGGCCGCGAACGCCCGTCCCGGGGACGCGGTCCTGCTGTCCGGGCCGATCGGGCTGCACGGCACGACCGTGCTCAGCACCCGGGAGGGACTCGGCTTCGAGAGCGCCATCGCCTCGGACAGCCGGCCTCTGCACCGCATGGTCCACGCGCTCGCGCCGCTCGGTGCCGCGGTGCACGTGCTGCGCGACCCGACCCGGGGCGGACTCGCCGCCTCGCTGAACGAGATCGCCCGTGACTCGTCGGTCGCCGTCGAGATCGAGGAGAGCGCGGTGCCCGTACCGCGGGAGGTCGCCTCCGCGTGCGACCTGCTCGGCCTGGATCCGCTGGTCGTCGCCAACGAGGGCTGTCTGGTCGCGTTCGTCGCCGTGGGGACGGCCGAGGAGGCGCTGACGGCGATGCGCTCGCTGCCCGAGGGCATCCGGGCCGTACGGATCGGCGAGGTCCTGCCCGGCGAAGCACCGGGACGGGTGACACTACGGACCCTGGTGGGAGCCCGCCGCATCGTGGAGATGCCGCTCGGGGAGCAACTGCCGAGGATCTGCTGAGCCGCGGGCCGGGGCGCCGAGGGGGCGCTCCCTGTCGGGGGGGCCGCGCACCCGGCTGTTCAGCCTCGGGTGCCGCCCCATTGCCGGTCGAGGCGCGTCCAGTCCTCGTCCCACCGGTCCAGTCGTCCGCGGTCGAGGCGGGCGCACGCGCCCCAGCCGGCCAGCAGCACCAGACCGCCGACGGTGAGCGCGGCCACCACGCCCACCACCGCGCCCTGGAGGTCCGCCTGCTCGGCGCTGCCGGGCGCGGGCACCAGCCGGTTCTTGCCGTCGACCCAGATCCGGACGGTGCCGCCCGCCCTGCTGTCGGCCGCGACGCGTGCGACGCCCGTGTGGGACGTACCGTCCGCGGCGGTCCAGCGCACGCCGGCCCAGGCCTGCGCGGTGCCGTCGACCGAGTAGGTGGTGCGCACGGCGTTCCCGGTGAGTACCGCCTGCGCGGTGTGCCGCGTGGCCCGCAGCGCGTCGACGTCCCGCTCCACGGCACCGGCGATGTACACGCCCCCGGCGACGGCCGCCGTCAGGGCCAGGACCCAGGTGGCCAGGAGCAGCCACGCCTCCACGACATAGCTGCGGCGCCGCAGCGGATTGGGCCGCAGCCGCCACCAGCGCCGTCCGGCCGGGCGCCCGTGCCGCACGGTGGTCATCGTCACCACCGGGCCGACGCGCCGTCGTGGACAAGGACCTGGGAGACCGGCCGTCGCGCGGTGGTCCAGGTCCGCGCCGGTACGCCCAGCCGCAGCACCATCTGCGGATGGTTCCCGGCGGCCAGGCGCCGCCGCAACCGCGCGCGTGTCTCGGGCAGTTCGAGGGGCTGGGTGTGGAAGGCCGCCATGACGTCGCGCGCGGCGGCGGACAGCAGCACCCGCTGCAGGGCCTGCCCCGCCCGCACCCGGTCCGCACGGCCGTCGTGCGGGGTGGACAGCACCACGACGGTGCCCGTTCCGAGTCCACGCCTGCGGACGGGGACGATGAACCGGCGGGCCAGGTCGAGGTAGTCGCGGCCGGCGAGGAGCGTGGCGTCCGGGTGGAAACGGCAGGCGTCGACGGGCACTCCGCCGGCCCCGACGTTCCGCCGCACCTCCCAGGTGTGCCCCGGGTCCGCGCGGTGCGTGTCCTCGGCGGCGCGCACCAGCTCCGCCATCAGCTCCAGTTCCTCGGGCTCTTCCAGCACATGGAGGACGGCGCCCTCGGCTCGGGCGTGTCCGCGCAGATCGTCGAGCAGGCCGCGGGGCAGCGCCAGGGAGGCGAAGGGGCCGCGGTGGGTGTGCCGGCGGGGCATGGCGTCGATCAGAGCCGCCTCCGTCTCGGTGGCCGGCGCGTGGACACCGAAGCCCACCCGGGCCAGGAACGCGGAGTCCCCGGGCCGGGGCAGCAGCTCGACGACGGGCCGGAAGCCGAGGTGCCGTACGGCCATGCGTACGTTGAAGAGCGCCGCTCCGCAGGCGATGACCGCCTCCCGGCCACCGGGATCGGTGAGGATCATGCGCCGTCCGCCGTCGACGCGCACCTCGAAGCCGTGGTCATGGCCCTCCTCGACGAAGGACCAGGGCTGGCTGTTGTGCGGTGAGGGCGCGAGGGAGGCGGCGCGGGCCAGCCGCACCGCCGCGTGGCCGGTTCTCTCGTACGACACGGTCATGATGGGTCCCGCCTTCCGCGAACCGTGGGCATGCAACCGACCCGCCCCCTCTCTCAGGACCTCAGCTCGTCCGAGTCCTCGTGACCAGTTCGTCGGCGATCCGTGCCGCCCACGCCTCGATCTCGGGGAAGTCGCGGAAGTCACCGCCCTTGCCGCTGCGGATGATCATCCGGGCGATGCGCCCCTTGGCTCCCTCCCGCAGACAGCCGCCGAAGGTGACGTGCCCGCGGGCGTCGAGCCGGGTCATGGCCCGGCGTACCCCGGGCACGGGCGGGATGTCCTTCTCCGAGGCCGAGGCGTCGAGCGGGCCACTGCTGAACAGCCACAGCGGTCGCCGGGCCAGGTCCCGCCGGTACCGGCGCAGGAACCTGCGGGCGTCCTTGTGCCAGCGCCCGGCGTACAGACCACCGCCGACCACGACGGCGTCGTACGGCGTCACATCCGTCACCGTCGCGGCGGGCGCCGTGTCGGCGACGAGCCCCTCCTTGCGCAGGACGCCGGCCACCGTCTCGGCTATCTCGGCGGTCGAGCCGTTCGTCGTTCCATAGGCGACCAACACGCTCTCGGGCATGGTGTCCGCCTCCTCTCGCTTCGTGTCACAGCTTGCGCAGCCAGTCGTCGGCGACGCCGTGCATCGCCGGTCCCTCGGGCCGCAGATGCGAGTCGTCCAGCCGGAAGGTGAGCTTGTCGACGACGGCGACCACGCCGTCGATCTGCCGGGTCATGGAGACGGCGATCTCCGTCTCGCTCTTGCGTTCCATATGGCCGGAGAGCGTGACCACGCCCTCCACCACCGCGACGTCGATGCTGCGCGGGGCCAGCCACAGGGCGCGGACCACCACCTCGTCGACGACCTCCTTGTGGATCGCGGCGTCGGGCCGCAGGAAGACCTGGAGCAGGTCGCGTCGGGTGACGATGCCCACCAGCCGCTGCTCCTCGTCGAGGACCGGCAGCCGCTCCACGTGGTGCAGGGCCATGGTGCGCGCGGCTTCCACGATGCTGTCGTCCGCGTGCACCGTGACGGGCGGTTCGGTCATCAGCCGGCCGGCGGTGCGGGCGCGCGCCTTGGCCTTGCGCGTCCGGCTCTCACGGCTCAGCGTGGCGAGCGGGTGCCGCCTGTGGGGCTCGTACGGGTCCGGGGCGTCGGCCTGCCGGATCATCAGGTCCGTCTCGGAGATGACCCCGATGACCTTGTCGTCCTCGTCGACCACCGGCAGTCCGCTGATGCGGTTCTCGCCGAGCAGCCGGACCACTTCCTTGAAGGGCGTCCCGTACTCGGCACGGACGACCTCCGTCGTCATCACGGAGCCGACCTTGTTGTGCTTCATGACTGTTCCTCCTCAGCGGAGCCGGCGCAGATAGGGGTCCTGGGACCGGCGGGGAAGCAGGCGTACCCGCGCGTCGAGCACGGTGGCTCCCTCCGGTGTCGCGAGTACGGGGTTGAAGTCGGCCTCGGCCAGTTGCGGCAGGTCGCTCGCCATCCGGGACAGCCGCAGCAGCAGCTGTTCGAGCGCCTCCAGGTCGGCGGTCCGCCCGCCGCCCGCCCCGAACAGCAGCGGGGCGCAGCGCGGGGCGGTGATCAGGTCGTGCACGTCGTGGTCGGTGAGCGGAGCGAGGCGGGCCGCGTGGTCGGCGAGAATCTCGGTGGCGGTGCCGCCGAGTCCGAACAGGACCAGCGGCCCGAAGACCTCGTCCTGGACGACACCGGCGAACAGTTCGGTGCCCCGGGCGGCCAGCGGCTGCAGGACCACGCCCGTCAGCCGGCCGGCGAACCTGGTCTCCAGGTCACGGAAGGCGGCCCGGATCTGGGAGTCGCCGCGCAGGTCGAGGTGGACGGCGTGCTCGACGCTCTTGTGCAGCAGTCCCGGCCAGTGGGCCTTCATGACCACCCGGCCGTCCGCGCCGCGCAGCCGGTCGGCGGCGAGCACGGCCTCGTCCTCGGTCTCCGCCCACGCCCACGGGGACTGGGGGATGCCGTAGCAGGACAGGAGCTCGGCGCAGATGCGCGGGTCGAGCCAGCCGCCGTCGGGGTGGGTGTCGAGGTAGGCCTCCACGACCGTGTGGGCGCGGGCCGTGTCGACGTCGTCCAGGGCGGGGACGGTCCCGGCGGGCCGGGCCAGCCAGGCCGCACGACGGGCCGCGTGGGCCAACGCCCGTGCGGCGGCCTGGGGTTCGGCGTACGACGGCACGAAGGCGCCGTCGGAGGCGGTCAACAGCTCGACGGGCAGGGCCTGTTCGAGCCGCACCGCGGCGATCGGCCTGGCCCGCCGGCCGGGGGCGCGGGTGAGCGCGCGCAGGAGGTCGTCCCCGGTCGCCTCGGCCACCGCGGTGGGGACCAGGGCCACCAGGACGGCGTCGATCCCGCCGTACCGCATGATGCGGTCCACACAGTCCATGAGCTGGTCCTCGCCGACGGCGGCGGTGGCGTCCACCGGGTTGCCGACGGCGGCGCCCTCGGGCAGGACCCGCAACAGGTCGTCGATGAGCCGCGGTGACGGTGCGGGCAGGGTCAGTCCGGCCTCCGCGCAGGCGTCGGCCGCGAGCACGCCGGCACCGCCCGCGTTGGTGACGATGGCGACGCGAGGTCCGGCGGGCAGCGGCTGGGAGTGCAACAGGGCCGCGGCTTCGAGGAGTTCACCGACGGAACGGGTGGCGGTGACGCCGGCCTGGGTGAACAGGGCCTGGCGGGTCATGGTGCGGGTGGCGGCGGCAGCGGTGTGCGAGGCGGCGGCGCGGCGGCCCGCGTCGGTACGGCCGGCGTCCACGGTGAGCACCGGCAGGCGGCGTGTCACCCGGCGTGCGGTGCGGGAGAAGGCCCGCGGGTTGCCGAAGGACTCCAGATGCAGCAGGGCCAGGTCGGTGCGGCCGTCGCTCTCCCACCACTGGAGCAGGTCGTTGCCGCTGACGTCGTACTTGTCACCGAGGGAGACGAAGGAGGAGACACCGATGCCGAGCCGGGACAGCCCGTCGAGCAGGGCGATGCCCACTCCCCCGGACTGCACGGCCACTCCCGCCGTTCCGGGGCGGGGGTGGCCGGCGGCGAAGGTGGCGTCGAGGCTCAGGGCGGGGTCGGTGTTGGTGACACCGAGGCAGTTGGGACCGACGAGCCGCATGCCGTAGGTGCGGCAGGAGGTCATCAGCGCGCTCGCCTGGTCGGCGTCCAGGCCCGCCGTGACGACCAGGAGGGCCCGTACCCCCGCCTTGCCGCACTCCTCGGCGGTCACGGGCACCGCGGCCGCGGGCACGGCGACGACCACGAGGTCGGGTGTCCTGGGCAGGGCGGCGACCGACGGGTAGGAGGGCACGCCCAGGATCGAGGTGGCGGCGGGGTTCACGGCGAACAGGCGCCGGGTGAAGCCACCGGACTTCAGATGGTGCAGGACGGCCCGGCCGACCGAGCCCGGCTTGCGTCCGGCGCCCACGACGGCCACCGCGTCCGGGCGCAGCAGGGGCTGGAGGCTGGCGACATCCGCCGCCCGCCCGCGCTCCTCCACGGCCGAGAGATAGCTCTCGCTCTCGTCGAGCTCGATGGCGCAACGCACCTCGGGGCCCTCGAAACGACGGGCCGTGTGCAGACCGAGGTCGGCGAAGAGCCGTAGGATCTCGTGGTTCTCGCTGAGCGCGTCCGCCTTGAACCCGGTGATGCCCTCGGCGCGGGCGGCGGAGACCAGGTGCTCGACGAGCAGGGTGCCGACGCCCCGGTGGTGCAGGGTGTCGGCGACCGCGAGGGAGATCTCGGCCTCCTCGCCGGCGCCGGAGGTGTCGTACTCGGCGAGTCCGACGATCCGGCCCTGGGTCTCGGCGACGAGGGCGCGGTAGCCGGGGTGCGGCGAGGCGCAGGCGCGGTCGGCGGCCATCTCGGCGGAGCGCCGGCTGATCGCGAAGAACCTCAGCCGCAGGTTCTCCGGGGACATCTCCTCGTAGAACCCCCGCAGCTGATCGTGGTCGTCCGGGCGTGCCCCGCGGATGCACACGGTGGTGCCGTCCGCGAGCAGGGCGTGGACGGAGGGCCTGCTGAGAGCGTCGTGCGACATCGCGGGATCCCTTCCAGGTCTGTTGACACCTAGAGCGTCCAGCGGAACGAACCGTGACCCCATGGGCTGTCCGGGGCCGGATCGAGGGCCGGACGGCCCCCGCTCCTGGTGGAGATCGTCGCGGACGAGCGAGGAACCGGGTGGCCCGGGCCGGGGGCCGGGTGGCCCATGGACCGGTGTGCGGCGCGCGCACAGGCTGGAGGTGGCAGTTCCGCACGTCCCACCGGAGGCACCCCATGAACGCTCCCGCAACGACGAGCCTGCCGCGGGCGCTGTCCGCCGAGCACCGGCAGCGGCTGATGCGGCTGGCCCACGAGGTGTCGTACGCCCAGGGCGCCCGCCTCTTCGAGGAGGGCGGCCACGCCGACCGGTTCTGGATCATCCGCACCGGCACGGTCGACCTCGACATCCGCGTGCCCGGCCGCCGGGCCGCCGTCATCGACTCCCTCGGCCACAACGAACTGCTCGGCTGGTCCTGGCTGTTCCCGCCGCACACCTGGCACCTGGGCGCCGAGGCCGTCACCCCCCTGCGGGCCTACGAGTTCGACGCCGCGCAGGTGCGGGCGGCCTGCCACGACGACCCGGAGTTCGGCCGCACCGTCGCGGAATGGGTGGGCCAGATCGTGGCGCACCGACTGCGCGCGGCACGCACCCGGCTGCTGGACCTGTACGGCCCGTACGGCAGTGGAGGCGCGCGGTGAGCGCGCGCCAGGAGCACGACGGAGGGACCGGCGAAGGAGCTGAAGTGCACGGATCACCGCACATCGTCAGTGATGTGATGACGGGCGACGTCGCCGTCGTGGAGGGCGACGCGGCGTTCAAGGACATCGTGCGGACGATGCAGGAGCGCCGGGTGAGCGCGGTGCCCGTCGTGGACGGCGCGAGGCGTGTCCTCGGCATCGTCTCCGAGGCCGATCTGCTGCCCAAGGAGGAGTTCCGCGACGGCGACCCCGACCGGTACACCCAGTTGCGGCGGCTGTCGGACCTCCTCAAGGCCGGTTCGGTCACCGCCGGCGAGCTGATGACCTCACCCGCTCTCACCGTCGCGCCGGACGCGACCCTCGCCCAGGCCGCGCGGGAGATGGCGCGGGCCCGGGTCAAACGGCTGCCGGTCGTCGACGGCACCGACCGCCTCGTGGGCATCGTCAGCCGCGCCGACCTGCTGAAGGTGTTCCTGCGCGGTGACGAGGAGATCGCCGAGGAGGTGCGCCGGGAGGTGGTGTCCTACCTCTTCCCCCTGCCCGGCTCGGCGGTCCGGGTGGAGGTACGGGACGGTGTGGTGACCCTCGGCGGCCGGGTCCGCGACACGTCCCTGGTCCCGGTGGCCGCCCGGCTGGTGCGCGCGGTCGAGGGGGTCGTGGACGTCCGCTTCGCCCTGGACGCCCGGCCCGCCCCGACGGGCTGACACGGACACCCCGACGAACACTACGGACGAGATCGACAAGCACAACGGACGAGGTCGGCCGGATGGCCGACCTCGTCCTTCTCGTCCTTCGGGTGATCGCCGCGCTGAACCGCGCGGGTCGGCCGGACGCGTCCGTGGGCCGGCCGACCGGCACCGGTTCAGGTCCGCGTGTGCCCGGCCGGGACCACGGCGACGGTGCAGGACGCGTGCCGCAGGATCGCTCGGCCGACCGAGCCCGACAGCGCGTCCGCGATCCCCGTGTGTGCGGGCACGCCCACCACGGCGAGCTGGGCTCCGGCGCTCGCCTCGGCGACCGCGGGACGGGACCGGCCACGGATCCGGCGGAACCGCACACTGACGCCGGCGTACTTGCGCCGCAGCTCGGACAGGGCCCCGGCGCCGTCGTCCGGCCCGAGTTCACGCGTGTGCAGGACCACCAGGTCCGCGCCGCGCTCCGCGGCCTCGGCGAAGGCGAACGCGGCCGCCGCACGGGCGGAGGGTGAGGTGTCGTCGGCGAGGACGACCGGGCCGCTGCGGTTGGTGCGGCCCCGTACGACGAGCAACGGGCAGCGTCCGAGCGCGGTCAGGCGTCCCGCGACCGAGCCGAACGGCAGTCCGCCGAAGCGTCCCTGGCGACGGCCCCCGACCACGGTGAGCGACGCGGCGCGCGACTCGCCCTCCAGCACGGTGCCGGGCTCGCCCACGAGCACCTCGCTCGTGATCGGCAGCCCCGGGGCGACCTGGCGTGCGTGCCGTTCGGCCTCGGCCAGCGCTCCGCCGGCCGAGCCGCGCAGCCCGGCACCGTCCGGGTCCCAGGGCGGTACGCCGGGCGCCACGGGGTCGGACGGCCAGGCGACGACATGCGCCAGCCGCAGGCCCACCCCGCGACGGTCGGCCTCCCACGCCGCGGTCTCCACCGCGGCCAGGCTCGACGGCGACGCACCCACTCCCACCACGACCGGTCCGTTCATGACGCCTCTCTCCTCTCCGGGTCCCGCGTGCTCCGGACCGCCCCGGCCATGGACGCCGAGTGCTCCGGGCGGCCACACCGTCGGCGGGTCCGGACCGGGTGGCCCGGTCCGTCGTCCCGCCCCGCGAGCGGCCGAGTCCAGCGTCCGCTCGCCGCCCGTCCCCCGCACTGGGCCATACGGGCCCCGTGCGGCAACCGACGGTCCCTCCCCGCCTCGTGGTCGCGGTCCCCCACCGCTCCGTCCGCATGACCGGCGATCTCCACCGCGAGTGCGGCGTCGCCGCCCCGATCCAGGTGCCCCTGGAGTGTCGCCTCCTGCCGGAACGGCGCACCGACTCGGTCCCCTCCGCAGGCATGGACCACACGGTCTCCGGCCTGGGCCGTTCGGCCCCTGCGCCCACCCGGCCTCCGGGAGGAGCGTGGAAGACCCCGGCCGAAAGGCGGCGCACCATGCAGCGAGAGATCATCACAGGCGTCGACCGCTCGGCTCGCAGCCGAGCCGCCGCCGACTGGGCGGCCAGGGAGGCACTGCTACGCGCACTGCCGCTGCGGGTGGTGCACGTGGTACCGCCGGCCTCCCTGGACCCCGTGGAGCAGTGGCCCTACCACCCCGAGGCCGTGGCGGACCATGTGGTGGCCGAACTCCTCGCGCGGCACCCGGAGTTGCGGGCGCACGGCGAGAGCGTCACCGGTATGCCGGCCCCGGTGCTGCGCGCCCTGGGCCAGGACGCGGAGCTGCTGGTGCTCGGCCTGCGCGGCGAGGACGGCCGGGCCGGGGTGCCCGTGGGATCGACCGCGGCCCAAGTCGCCGCGGAGTCGGCCGGACCGGTGGCCCTGGTTCCCGGCGCGGCACCCGACGAGGGTCCGCCACTCCCCTCCACCGGTGTGACGGTCGGCGTCGAAGCCCGCGCCGACTCGGCCGCCGCGCTCGACTTCGCCTTCGAAGCGGCTCGTCTGCGCGGCGCACGCCTCCACGCGGTCCATCCCTGGCAGCTGCCCGCCGAGGCCGCCGCCTCGCCTTTCCCCGTCCTGGAGGAGGACCGCGCCGACTGGGAGGACCACGAGGTACAGCTGCTGTCCGACGCGCTGCGACCCTGGCGCGCCAAGTACCCCGACGTCGACGTACTGGAAGACGTCGTGCTGTTCACGCCGCTGGCAGCGCTCACGCATGCCTCCGCGGGCGCGGAACTGGTGGTGGCCGCACGGCGGTCCGCCCCGGGACCCAGGCTCCTTCAGCTGCTGGAACACCTGCGGCGCCCGGTCGTGGTGATGGCCTCCTGACGCCGGACCGATGTGGGCCACAGGGGCCCAATGGCGCACCGTCCGGCCCTCCCCGCGCCCTCCTGCGACGGCCAGCCTGGAGGGAGGAGGGAACCTGCGCGGGATCGCGGCGCAGGTGGGGAGACACGGCCCCGCGCCGCGCGCCCCGCGCCGCCTCCCGTCGCCGTAGTCCCGCACGTTTGAGCCGCACCGGCCGAGGGAGCGAGGCCCGACATGCACCACGTCACCGCGAGGAAGCAGCTGCGCCGGCTGTTCACGGCCCTGTTCGTGCCGCCGACGCCCGAGTCGGTCCTGTTGTGTCTGACCACGGCCGCGCTCGTCGCCGGTGGTGCCTTCCGGCTGGCCGGGGCTTCCGGGCTCGCCGACCTGTCCTGGGCCCTCGGCACCGCCGCCGCCGTCGTCCCGGCGATCGGCTGGGTACTGGAGACCCTGCGGCACGGCCGTGCCGGCGTCGACGTGATCGCCGTTCTGGCACTCGGCGGGACTCTGGCCGTGGGCGAGTATCTCGCCGGAGCGCTGATCGCGCTGATGCTCGCCTCCGGCCGCACCTTGGAGGCGGCGGCACAGCGGCGGGCCTCGCGCGACCTGCGATCCCTGCTGGAACGCGCGCCGCGCACCGCACGGATCCGTACCGGGTCCGGCGTGCGCGTGGTCCCCTCGGCCGAGGTCGCCGTCGGTGACCTGCTGGTCGTGGGGCCCGGCGAAGTGGTGCCCGCGGACGGCCGGGTGGCCGCGGCGGCCGCTGTGCTGGACGAGTCCGCGCTCACCGGCGAGCCGCTGGACGTGAAGCGTGCGCGGGGCGAGGCGGTGCGCAGCGGGGTGGTCAACGCGGGCGGCGCCTTCGAGTTGCGCGCGACCGCGACCGAGCGGGACAGCACCTACGCCGGGATCGTCCGGCTGGCCCGGCAGGCGGGCGCGGAGTCGGCCCCCGTGGTGCGGCTGGCCGACCGCTACGCGGCGCGGTTCCTGCCGCTGTCGCTGGCGGTCGCGGGAATCGCCTGGCTGGTCAGCGGTTCCGCCGTGCGGGCGGTCGCGGTCCTGGTGGTGGCGACACCGTGTCCGCTGCTGCTCGCGGCGCCGGTGGCGATCGTCTGCGGTCTGTCCCGGGCATCCCGGCTCGGTGTCGTGGTCCGCGACGGAGGAGCGCTGGAGAACCTCGGCCGGGCCCGCACCCTGCTGCTCGACAAGACGGGCACGCTGACGGGCGGCCGTCCCCGGGTGCTCGACGTCGTCGCCGCGCCGGGCCGGCAGCCGGCCCAGGTACTGCGGCTCGCGGCCTCGCTCGACCAGTACTCGCCGCACGTACTGGCGCGGGCCCTGGTCGACGCGGCACGCGAACGCGGCCTCAGCCTGTCCGCGCCCTCGGACATGTCGGAGGAGCCCGGGCGGGGTGCGTCCGGCACGCTGACCGGGCATCGGATGACGATCGGTCGGCGCGCCGAGAGTGTTTCGCTGCCGGGCTGGGCGCGGTCGGTGGAGAACCGGGCGCTGCTGGACGGGGCGGCCGTGGCCTGGCTGTCCGAGGACGGCGCTCCCGTGGGTGCCGTGCTCCTGCGTGACCCACTGCGCCCGGACGCACCGCGCACCCTGCGCCGTCTGCGCGCCTCGGGCATCGCACGGCTCGTCATGATCACCGGGGACCGTGCCGCGCCCGCCCGCGAGGTGGGCGCCGTCCTCGGCCTCGACGACGTCCGGTCCGGCCTCACCCCCGCCGACAAGGTCGCCGTGGTACGGGCCGAGCGCGAGCGCGCGGTCACCGTGATGGTGGGGGACGGCGTCAACGACGCCCCCGCGCTGGCGGCCGCGGACATCGGTGTGGCGATGGGCGCCCGCGGTTCCACGGCCTCCTCGGAGGCGGCCGACATCGTGCTGACCACCGATCGGGTGGACCGCCTGGCCGACGCCGGGGCCATCGCGGTCCGGGCCCGGCGGATCGCCGTGCAGAGCGCGCTCGGCGGCATGCTGTTGTCGCTGGTCGCCATGGTCGCGGCTGCCTTCGGGCTGCTCCCGCCGGCCGCGGGCGCGCTGCTGCAGGAGGGCATCGACGTCGCGGTGATCCTCAACGCCCTGCGGGTGCTGCGTGACGACCGGCAGGGCCGGCCTCCGGTGCCGCCGTCGACGGAGGCCCTCATCCGTCGCTTCGCCACGGAACACGACGATCTCCAGGACGTCCTGGACGCCGTACGGGACGCCGCGGACCGGCTGTCGGACGGCGCGGGGCCGGACGCCCTGACCGCCGTCGACGAGGTGCACCGGCTGCTCACCGAGCGGCTGTTGCCGCACGAGTACGCCGAGGAGCACCAGTTGTATCCGGCGCTGGCCCCGACGCTGGGCGGCTCCGAGGCGACGGCCACCATGAGCCGCGCGCACACGGAGATCGAACGGCTCGCCCGTCGCATCGAAACCCACCTCACGCTCGCGGGCCCGGACGGCGCGCTGCCCCCGGAGCAGCTGGACGACCTGAGGGCCTGTCTGTACGGCCTGCACACCGTGCTGCGCCTGCACTTCGCGCAGGAGGAGGAGAGCTACTTCTCCCTCGCACCGTGAGCGGGGTCCTCGACGTGGACGTGACGCCGGAGCTCTCCTCACACGGAAACCGGGACGACCTCGCGC
Source organism: Streptomyces sp. NPDC005648 (assembly GCF_040605395.1). Taxonomy (NCBI): domain Bacteria; kingdom Bacillati; phylum Actinomycetota; class Actinomycetes; order Kitasatosporales; family Streptomycetaceae; genus Streptomyces; species Streptomyces sp. NPDC005648. Next base: position 30,285 of record NZ_JBEXCS010000078.1, read on the forward strand.
CGCGGTCCGCCGAGCACGACCTTGAGCGCACCGGTGTCGCCGGCCCGGGAGAAGACCTCGTAGGCCTCCTCCATCCGTTCGAGCGGGAAGCCGTGCGTGACCAGCTGCGAGGTCGGCAGGCGTCCGGCCGCGGCCATGCGCAGGAGGGTGGGCGTGGAGTGGGTGTCGACCAGACCTGTCGTGATCGTCACGTTCTTGATCCAGAGGTCTTCCAGGTGCAGGGTCGCGGGCCTGCCGTGCACGCCGACATTGGCGACGTGCCCGCCGGGGCGGACCATGCGCGCGCACATCTCGAAGCTCTCCGGGACACCGACCGCCTCGATGACCACGTCGGCGCCGAGGCCGTCGGTGAGATCGGCGATCAGCTGCTCCGGCGCCTCGCTCGCGTCCGCCACCGCCTCGGCGCCCAGCTTCCTGGCCGCCTCCAGGCGGGAGGCGGCCAGGTCCACGGCGACGATGCGTTCGGGCCCGAACAGCCGTGCCGTGGCGATCGCGGCCAGACCGATGGGGCCTGCCCCGACCACGGCGACGGTGTCCCCGGGACGCACCTGTCCGTTGAGGACGCCCACCTCGTAGGCGGTGGGGAAGATGTCGGCCAGCAGTACGGCGTCCTCGTTGTCCACCGCGCTGGGCAGCGCGTGCACGGACAGGTCGGCGTAGGGGACGCGGACGTACTCGGCCTGGGTGCCGTTGACGAGGTGGCCGAGGATCCAGCCTCCGCCGCCTCGGCACTGGCCGTACATGGCCCGGCGGCAGTAGACGCAGCGCCCGCACGCGCTGATGCAGGAGACGAGGACCCGGTCACCGGGGCGTACGCTGCGCACGTCGCCGCCGACCTCGACGATCTCGCCGACCGCCTCGTGTCCCAGAACCGTGCCGGGGCGCACCTCGGGCACATCGCCCTTGAGGATGTGCAGGTCCGTCCCGCAGATGGTGACGGCGTCCACCCGCACGATCGCGTCGGTGGGCTCTTCGATCCCAGGGTCCGCGACTTCTTCCCAGACGCCCTCTCCCGGGGCGTGGAACACATAACCCTTCATCTCCGACCTCACCCTCTTGCTGCGTGTGATCCTGGAGTCGCCGGAAAGTTCCCCCGCACTCCAGCTTGGCCGACACCCGCGGATTCCGCTTGGGCCGGTCGGCCCCGTGGGCGCACCGGCCGTGGAGGCGGAGCGCTCCGGACGGGACCGATGGCCCGGGGCCGCCCCCGAACGGCCCTGGTACGGGGCGGCGTCGCGCGACCACGCTGGACTCGGGCCCGAGTCGCCGCGGCGGCGCACCGGGCCGAAGGAGTTGATCGCCATGACGACCCTGGCGCACATACCGAACCGTCCCGTGCGGGTGAACGCGGTGCTCGACCCGCATCTGTCCCGCTGGCTGTGGCTGGTGAAGTGGATCCTGGTCATCCCCCACTACGTGGTGCTGTTCTTCCTCTGGATCGCCTTCACCCTGGTCAGCGTTGTCGCGTTCTTCGCCATCCTCTTCACCGAGCGGTACCCGCGATCCCTCTTCGACTTCAACCTGGGTGTCCTGCGCTGGAGTTGGCGGGTGGCCTACTACTCGTACGGCGCCCTGGGCACCGACCGGTATCCGCCGTTCAGCCTGGGCGAGGAGCCCGACTACCCGGCGCGGCTGGACATCGCCCACCCCGAACGGCTGTCCCGGGGCCTGGTGCTGGTGAAGTGGTGGCTGCTGGCCATCCCGCACTACATCGTCATCGGGTTCTTCCTCGGCGGCTGGCACCTCGGCTGGTGGGACGGCGGGCTGGTGGTCGTACTGGCGCTGATCGCGGCCGTGACCCTGGCCTTCACCGAGAAGTACCCCCGGAGCCTGTTCGACCTGATCCTGGGGCTGAACCGGTGGGTACTGCGGGTGGCCGCGTACGCCGGTCTGATGACGGACGTCTATCCGCCGTTCCGCCTCGACATGGGCGGCACCGAGCCGCCCGAGCCGGTGGACGAGGCGTGATCGCCCGACGCCCCGTCTCACGACGCCCCGTCTCTCGACGCCCCGTCTCACGCGGTGATACGGCGCCCTGTGATCACCAAGGGGGCGACACGCACCCAGACGTCCCGGTGCCCACCGGCCCAGGGCGTGCTGCGGGCGTGCGCGCTGAGCCGATGTGTCTCATCGGGGTCCGTCACGGTGCGGGCGTGGCCGCGCACCAGCACGCTCCAGCCGCTGCTGAACACGTCGTCGATGCGGTCGACCTCGAAGGCGACCTGGCAGCCCGACGCCTGGGAAGGCGTGCTGCCGGCTTCGGTCCTGAAGACGATCGCGCCTTCGACCACACTGTAGTTCACGGGCACGACGACGGGTCCGGAGGCGGTGGGCACCGCGATCCGCCCCACTCCGTGCGTGGCGAGCAGCGACCGGCACTCCGGGACGCTCAGCTCGACGAGGCGGGCGCCGTGTGCGGGCCGCCTCAGCCCCGGGGGCAGATCGGTGTCACCACCGGTGAGGTCCCGCACGGTGGTCCCCAGTACCTCGGCCAGCCGCAGCAGAGCGCCCGACCCCGGCGCGGCACCGGGGTGTTCCTCCAGGTACTTGAGGTAGCCGGGCGCCATGCCGGCCCGGGAGGCCGTCTGCTCCCTGGTCAGCCCGCGTTCCGTACGCCGCGCGGCGAGCCGGCGGCCGAGATCGCCGAGCGCGTGGTTCTCCGCCGGTCGGGAAGGTGCCTCCTCCGCCATGGCCGGTCACTTCCTCTCGTCCGGCCGGGCAAGGGCCCGGCGCCCGGATCACCCCTTGGATTCAGCGTGACCCGGTGGGGCCGGGCGCGCTTGGGCCGGTCGGCCCTGTCTGCGCGGCCGGACGGGACCGGGCACGTACCGCGGCCGGCTTCCCGGGGCTCAACAGCCCATGCCGGCACCCGTCTTGGTCCCTGTCGGCCCCATGACTCACCCCTGAGCGGCCCATGTCACGCCGCGCTCCACGCTGTCACGGTGGGCACAGCGAGACGACGAGGAGGTGCAGAGCCATGCGGGCAGACAGGCGAACGACGAAGTGGCTGTGGCGGTGGCGGTCCAACCCGCTGCGGCGCCGCGAGGACGTTCTCGAGGCGTGGCTCGTACTGACCGTGTGGGCGGTCATCGCGGTGGGCGGCACGCTCGCCGGTGCGCTCACCGCGCGGGCCACCGCCGATGTCCTCGCCCAGCAGCGAGCCGAGCGCACACCCGTGGCGGCCGTCCTCCTCTCGAGCACGAGGCAACCTGGGGCGAGCAGCTACTACCGCGCGTCGGCCAAGGTGCGCTGGACGCTTCCGGATGGTTCGACGCGGACCGGGAACACCCTGGTCGACACGGGTCTCGGCGCGGGAACGCACATCGTGGTCTACACCGACCGGCAGGGCGAACTGACCACCCGGCCGCCCAGCAGGTCGGCGGCGGACGTCGAAGCGGCCGTTCTGGGAGCCACCGCCGGGCTCGGCGTGACGGGCGCGACCCTCGGCGCAGGGGCATTGGCCCGCCTGCGGCTGGACCGACGGCGTGCGGACCACTGGGGCCGGGAGTGGGCCACGGTCGGTCCCACCTGGGGGCACAAGACCGGCTGACGGCGGCTCCCTGGCACCGCGCGGTGCGCGACCTCCGGCGGGCCGACGGTCCCCGCGACGTCGACTGCGAGGTCTCGGTCGCCGCCCGGGTCTTCGGCGCTCATGCTGGAGGAGGAGACACCCGGCTCCCCGGGTGCGCGTCCGCGGAGGTGCCCTGCGGCGCACCCCTCCCGGGACAGGGCCGTGCTCCGCCGGGGAGACAGGGAGGAAGCCATGAAGATCGCAGTTCTGACCGGCGGCGGTGACTGCCCCGGCCTGAACGCCGTCATCCGCAGCGTCGTGCGCAAGGGCACCCAGGACTACGGCTACGAGTTCGTCGGCCTGCGCGACGGCTGGCTCGGCGCGCTCCGCGACAAGGTGATCCCACTGGGCATCGCCGAGGTACGGGGCATCCTGCCGCGCGGCGGAACCATCCTCGGTTCCTCCCGCACCAACCCCCTCACCCACGAGGACGGAGTACGCCGCATCCGGGACACCCTGGCCGCCCACCGGATCGACGCGCTGGTCGTGATCGGCGGCGAGGACACCCTCGGCGCGGCCACGGAGCTGAGCGGCCAGGGCGTCCGGCTCGTCGGCGTGCCGAAGACCATCGACAACGACGTGGCCGGCACCGACTACACCTTCGGCTTCGACACCGCCGTCAATATCGCGACGGAGGCCATCGACCGCCTCCACACCACCGCCGAGTCGCACATGCGCACCCTTGTCGTGGAGGTGATGGGCCGGCACTCCGGCTGGATCGCCCTGCACGCCGGCGTCGCGGGCGGCGCCAACGTGATCCTCCTTCCTGAGCGGCCGTTCGACGTCGACCAGGTCTGTGGGTGGGTGCGCAACCGCTTCAAGATCAATTACGCGCCGATCGTGGTCGTCGCCGAGGGAGCCGTCCCCAAGGAGGGACAGATGATCCTCAAGGACCAGACCCGGGACGAGTACGGGCATGTGCACCTGTCCGGCATCGGCGAGTGGCTGGCCCAGGAGATCGAACAACGCACCGGCACCGATGCCCGCACCACCGTCCTCGGCCATATCCAGCGGGGCGGCACCCCGAGCGCCTTCGACCGCTGGCTGGCCACCCGCTTCGGTCTGCATGCCGTCGACGCGGTCCACGACGGCGCCTTCGGCACCATGGTGGCCCTGCGCGGCACGGACATCGTCCGCGTCCCGCTCGACCAGAGCCGCGGCAGGACCAAGAAGGTCGATCCGGCGCTGTACGACGAGTTCGAGGTGTTCTTCGGCTGACGGCACGAACTCCAGAGGACTCCGGAGGCTCCGGAGGGCTCCAGAGGACGAACGGCCCCTTCCGCCGCCCGCGAGGGCCTGCGCAGGCTGAAGTGCGGGGGCTGGCGGATCACCGGGCCGAAGGCGGTCGGAGGCATGAACGAGCAGGTCGACGGCGCGTCGGAGACACGGGTGCTGGTCGTGGAGGACGACCGCGGCATCGCGGACTCCCTGGTACGCGGACTGCGGCAGGCGGGATACACGGTCGAGGGCGTCCGGACCGGCCGGGCGGCCCTGGCGGCCTCGTCCGCCGACGTGGTCCTGCTCGACCTGGGGCTGCCGGACATCGACGGCGTGGAGGTGTGCCGCAGACTGCGGGCCCGGTCGGACGCCGCGATCATCGCGGTCACCGCGCGCGGGGAGGAGGCGGACCGCGTGGTGGCCCTGGACGAGGGGGCCGACGACTACCTGGTGAAGCCGTTCGGGCTGGCCGAGCTGATGGCACGCATCCGTGCCGTGCTGCGCCGTCGGCGCCCGAGCGGGCCGGAGCTCCTGCGGCACGGCCCGCTCACGGTCGATCTGCGGACCCGGCAGGTGTCGGTGGCGGGCCGGCCGGTCGCGCTGACGCCCAAGGAGTTCGGCATCCTGGAGTGCCTGGCCGCCGATCCGGGCCGGACGGTGAGTAGGCAGGAGATCCTCGAAAGGGCGTGGGACGCGCACTGGTACGGCCCCACCAAGGTGCTGGACGTCCACATCGCGGCCCTGCGCCGCAAGCTCGGCACGGCCGGGCTGATCGAGACCGTCTACGGACACGGGTTCCGGCTCGGCACGGTCGCGGGACCGCAGGAGCAGACGTGAGCCGCCGCATCACCCTGACGTTCCTCGCGCTGACCACCGCGCTCCTGGTGCTGGCGGTGGTTCCGCTCGGGGTGCTGATGACGGCCCGGGAGCGGGTCTCCTTCCGCGACGACCAGCGCTCGGCCACCCGGGTGATCGCCGCGGCGTCCGAGGAGTACCTCTCCGACCACCGGTCGGCCGCCGCCATGCACAAGGAACTGGCCGCCGCGGCCGAGGCGGGTGACTGCGCCGCCGTGTACGACGACGCCGCTCGGCTGGTCGCGAGTACGCCCTGTACGGCGGCCCGGGGCGGCGAGGCCGACGAGCTGGTGGAGCGGGTGCTCGCCGGGCACGAGCCCGAACCGCCGGAGAACGAGGGCCGGCTGCTGACCGCGGAACCGGCGGGTGATGTCCGCCGGCCGGCCGGCGCCGTCGTGCTGGCCCGTTCCGCGGGGCCGCTGGACGCGCGGGTCGCCGCGATCTGGGGCTGGTCCGCCGGGATCGGCGCGCTGGCCCTCGCGGCGTGCGTGCTGCTGTCCGTCCGGCTGGCCCGCTGGGTGGGCCGCCCGCTGTCGACCCTGGACGCGGCCGCCCAGCGGCTGGGCGAGGGCGAGCTCGGGGAGCGGGCGGTCGTCGACGGCGGGCCGCCGGAGGTGAGGCGGCTGGCGGCGACGTTCAACACGATGGCGGGCCGTACGGAGGCGCTGGTGCACGGCCACCGGGCGGTGATCGCCGATGTGTCGCACCAGCTGCGCACCCCGCTCGCCGCGCTGCGGCTGCGCCTCGATGTGCTGGCGGCCCGCGCCGAGGGCGACACCGCGGCGGAACTGGCCGCCGCGCAGGTCGAGATCGCCCGGCTGTCCCGCCTGGTCGACGGGTTGCTGGCGGTGGCGCGAGCGGAGCAGACGACGCCCCGGCGGACCCCCGTACGAGTCGACGAGGTGGTGGCGGAGCGGGTGTCCGCCTGGGCGCCGGTGGCCGAGGAACGGCGTGTCCGGCTGTCGGCGGACGCCGGTCCCGCGCTGACCGCCGCGCTGGGCGCCGGGCATCTGGAGCAGGTCCTGGACAATCTCGTCGCCAACGCGCTCGACGCCGTGGACGACGGGGGCGGTGTGACGGTCGGAGTGCGGACCGTGGGGCGCTCGGCCGAGGTGCGGGTGCGGGACGACGGGCCGGGGATGGGAGCGAAGGCGAAGGAGGTGGCCTTCCACCGGTTCGGCAATCCGGAGGCCGGCGGCACCGGGCTGGGGCTGGCCATCGTCCACCGGCTCGTCACCGTCAACGGGGGTGCCGTACGGCTGGAGGACACGGCCGGGGGCGGGCTGACCGTCGTACTGGAACTGCCGTTGTGGACGGGGACTCCGGCGAGGCCGAGATCTTTACCGGATCTGAAGGAGACATGAGCGGGTTCCGGGGTGGCGGCCGCACAGCCTGGAAGTGCGAGCAGCCGAACTCGGGCCGCTCTTCCTCCAGGAGCCGCTGCCATGTCGTATCCGCCCCACGACTTCGACTCGTCCCCCGTCCCGCCCCCCGGGGCGGCGCGCGCACGTGATCGCGGGCTGACGCGGATCCGTGGTCTGACCGCCTGGATCGTGGGCGCCGCCGTCGCCGGAGCCGCCGCCCTGGGCGCCGTCTACACCCATGTGCTGCCGGGGAGTTCGGCCGCGCCCGCCCCCGGCGGCCCGGTCGGGGGCAATCCGGCGGTGTCCTCCCCGTCCCCCTCCGCCGCCGGCCACGGCTCGGGCGGGGACGATCAGGGCGAGGGTGACGGCGAGCGGGGTGACGACTCGGGAGCCACGGCCCGGCCCGGACTGCGGCCCCCGGCCCAAGCACCGGCCCCCACCGTTCAACAACCCCAGACCACGACGGGGGCGTCATGACGCCCCGGGCCGCCGACGCGAGGACCTCGGCTGCCGCGACGCGCCCCACGGCGGTGCCGCGCGCCGCCCGATCCGATCCCGCCGCAGCGGATGCCGCCGGCGCCGTTCCTCCGGCCGAACTCGCCTTCCCCGCCCTCGGTACCACGGCCGTCCTCCTCGTCGCGGACCCGGGCGCCCTGTCCGCCGCGGAGGCGGTCCTGCGGGCCGAGCTCGCCGCCGTCGACGCGACCTGCAGCCGCTTCCGCGCGGACTCCGAACTCACCCGTGTGAACCTGGCCGCGGGCTCCCCCGTAATGGTCGGCGCGCGCTTCGCCGAGGCACTCCAGGCCGCGCTGCGGGCCGCCGAGCTCACCGACGGCGCCGTCGATCCGACGGTCGGCCGAGCGGTGATCGCGCTCGGCTACGACCGCACCTTCGCCTCCGTCCGGCCCGAGGACGCCCGCCCCCTGCCGGTGTTCCGACCCGCTCCCGGATGGCGCCGGATCACCTGGGACCCGCGCACCGGAACGCTGCGCCTGCCCCCGGACACGTCCCTCGACCTGGGCGCCACCGCCAAGGCCCTCACCGCCGACCGGGCCGCCCACCGGGCCGCCGCCGTGGCCGGCTGCGGTGTGCTGGTCAACCTGGGCGGCGATCTCGCGACGGCCGGGCACCCGCCGGCCGGCGGGTGGCGGATCGCCCTCGCCGACGACCACTCCCGGCCGCTGCCCGACGGCTGCCCCACCGTCACCGTGACCACCGGCGCGCTGGCGACCTCGGGCACCCGGGTGCGCGCCTGGCGGCGGGCCGGACACGCCGTGCACCACATCGTCGACCCGGCCACCGGCGAACCCTCCCCCGCGGTCTGGCGCACGGTCACCGTCGCCGCGGCGACCTGCGTGGACGCCAACGCCGCGAGCACGGCGGCGATCGTCAGAGGTCATACGGCCGTCGACTGGCTGCGCGGTACCGGGCTCCCCGCCCGGTTGGTCGCGGCCGACGGCCGGGTCGTACGCCTCGGCGGCTGGCCACCGGACCACTGCCCGCACGAGCCGCCGACCACCGAGACACCGGACTCCGGAGAACCGCGATGACCACTTCCGCTCTCATGGGCAGCCCGCTCTGGTACGCCAGTCGCGCCGGCGGCACCCTCGCGCTGGTGCTGCTCACCGCCACGGTCGTGGTGGGCGCCGCCTCCGGCGGCCGTGCCGCGCCCCGCGCCGTCGGCCGCTTCGAGATCGGCCTGCTGCACCGCAACCTGTCCCTGCTCACCCTGGTGTTCCTCGTCCTGCACGTGGTCACCGCGGTGCTCGACCCGTTTGTGCATCTGGGGTGGGCCGTGACGGTACTGCCGTGGGCCGCGTCCTACCGGCCGCTGTGGCTCGGGCTCGGCACGGTCGCGTTCGATCTGCTGCTGGCCGTGCTGCTCACCAGCGCCGTGCGGCTGCGGATCGGGGTGCGGCGCTGGAGGGCGGTGCACCTGCTGGCGTACGCCGCCTGGCCGTTCGCGCTCTTCCACGGTGTCGCGACGGGCTCGGACACGCGGCTCCCCCTCCAGCTGTGGCTCTACGCCGGATGCCTGGCCTCGGTGGTCGGGGCGGTGTGGTGGCGGCTGGCGAAGGCCGGTCCCGGGCGCGCCGCCGGACGACTGATCGCCGCGGTCGGCGCGGGGGCCGTGCCCGTCGTGCTGACCGCGTTCCTGGCCGCCGGGCCGCTGCAGCCCGGCTGGGCCCACCGTGCCGCCGCCACCGCGACGGCGCTCCACCTGGGGAGGGGCCGGTGAACACCGCCACCGCCGGTACGGCCACCGACACCCGGCTCCTCTCCGGCTGGTACGCCACCCGGCGCCCCGCCGATCTGACCGACCACCTGCGCCGGTACGGCCCGGCGCCGGTCACCGCGGCCCGCGGCAACCGTCACTCCGCGCCGCTGATCCGGGCGCTGGTGGCGGCGGGGCTCACCGGGCGCGGCGGTGCCGGGTTCCCGACCGCCGAGAAGCTGCGCGCGGTGACGCGGGAGCGGGGCCGCCCCGTGGTCGTCGTCAACGCCATGGAGAGCGAACCGGCGAGCCGCAAGGACCAGTTCCTGCTCGCCGTGGCGCCGCACCTCGTGCTCGACGGGGCGGTGCTCGCGGCAAAGGCGGTCGGCGCCGACATCGTGCACGTGTGCGTGCCGCGCGTCCGCTCGGCACAGTACTGGCAGTTGCGCCGAGCCGTGGACGAGCGCGAGAAGGCGTGTGTCGACGACGTCCTGCTCCGTCCGCACGCCCTTCCGCACGCGTATGTCTCCAGCGAGTCGACCTCGCTGGTGCGCTGGCTCAACGGGGGCGAGGCCCGCCCGCTGAGCACCCCGCCGCGCAGTCACGAACGCGGTGTCGGACGGCGCCCCACCCTCGTCCACAACGCGGAGACCCTCGCCCATCTCGCCCTCGTCGCCCGCTACGGCCCCGGCTGGTTCCGGCAGGCCGGGACGCCGGACGAACCCGGCACCACGCTGGTCACCGTCTCCGGAGCGGTCGCCGCTCCCGGTGTCCTGGAGGTCGGGCTCGGCACCCCGCTCACCACCGTCCTCGATCTCGCGGGCGGGACCGGTGAACCGCTCGGGGCGCTGCTGCTCGGCGGCTTCGGTGGTACCTGGCTGGCGCCGGAGCACCTGGGCACGCCCCTCACCCGACACGACCTGGCGCCGCTGGGTGCGGCGCCCGGCGCGGGCGTGGCCGTCGCGCTCCCCCGGCTCGCGTGCGGGCTCACCGAGACGGCCCGGATCCTGGCCCACCTGGCTTCGCAGAGCGCCCGTCAGTGCGGCCCCTGCCGCTTCGGACTGCCGGCGGTCGCCGAGGACTTCGCCGTTCTGGCGGCCGGCCAGGCCGACAGCGCCGATCTGGCGCGACTGCGCCGACGCACCGGCCTGCTGCCGGGCCGGGGCGCCTGCCGCCACCCCGACGGCGCGGCCCGCCTCGCCGCCTCCGCCCTGGACTGCTTCGCGGACGACGTCGGCCACCACCTCGCCCACGGTGCCTGCCGCGCCGCCCACCGGCCGCCCCGGCTCTCCGTCCCGCCGGCCACTCCCCCGGAGACCTGGCGATGACCGGCGACCGCACCCTCCGCATCGACCGCGCCGCCTGCACCGGCCGGGGACTGTGTGCCGAACTGCTCCCCGAGCTCATCGCTCTGGACGAGTGGGGCTACCCCGTCGTCGGGCAGCCGGCCGTCCCGCCCCGTCTGCGCGCCCACGCCCGGCGTGCCGTGGCCGCGTGTCCCGTACTGGCCCTGCGCGTGGACCGGTCGCCCCGGGACGAGGACCGGCCGGCCCCGCCGCGGCCACGCCCTCGGCAGTACGGCACGGACGACGCGGACGACGCCGACATCGGCACGTGACCCGCGCGTCCGGTCGGACCGCCGCTCTGCCGCCGCGGGTCAGACGATCTCCAGGACCTCCTCCACGGGCCGTCGTGGGCTCGCGGTGCCCGCGGGGCCGTAGCCCAGGCGCAGCACCATCTGGACGAAACCCATGGACGAGGTCGGGTCGCGGGCCAGTTCGCGCAGGTCGTGGCGTTCGAGGCTGTGCGAGGTCAGGGACGTGGCGAGGCCGTGGAGGGTGGCCAGCAGCAGGACCCGTTCCATCGCCTCTCCGGCGCGCAGCCAGTCGCCGGGACGGTCGTGGGTGGTGCCGAGCAGAGCCAGGTTCGGGGCGGTCTCGAACACGGCGGTGGGGCGGCCGGGGACGGGCCGCCGGCCTGCGAAGTCCCGCACCGGTGCCCGGCCGTCCCTCCTGCCGGGCCCAAAGGCGTAGTCGGGGACCCCGTCCCTCGCCGCTCCGGTCTCCCTCGCTCCGACCCGGGTCCAGGCCCGCATCTCCTCCAGATACGCGGCATCGGCGCTGTCGCGTCCCTCGGCGTCACGGACATGGTCCAGCAGCGACTCGGTGTGCCAGCGGTCGGGGAACACGAGCTGGGCCCCCTCCCGTTCGGCGGCGTCACGCAGCGCCTCCCTTACGACGGCCGGGACCGCCCTGTCCTCGAAGGGGTGGCGGCTGGTGTGCCGACGGCTGATCGCGGGGAAGAGGCGGGCCAGTTCGCGGTCGGCGCGGTGGACGTCGAGGAGGCGGACCGTGGCCAGCAGCCGCGGGTCGGCCGGGTCGGGCAGGACCTGGACGTCCGCGTACCGGCCGTCGTCGGCCGCCGCGACGCGCAGGTTGAACAGGGCCGCACCGCAGCCCAGGTGCAGTCCGCGCCGGTCGGGGTCCGCGCGCTCCATCGCCCGGTCGAGGTCGGCGAGCAGTTCGAGCGTGCCGCTGCCGCGGATGTGGCGGAACCGCCAGGGCTGGGCGTTGTGCAGGGACGGGGCGGACGTGGCGGAGGCCACCAGGGCCATGACCGTCGTGGTGTCGAGTGGTCGCGCCGGCATGGGGCGCACCTCCCATCGGGAGCGGTCGGACGGCCGCGGTCAGTGCTGGTTGAGGGGGGTCAGTCTTGGTGACGGCGGGGTCAGTGCTTGGTGAGGGTGGGACCGTCGCCGCGCAGCACGGCCAGTCGGCGGTGGTACTCCTCCTCGTCGACCTCGCCCCTGGCGAATCGTTCGGCGAGCAGCTGCTCGGGCGAGGGGCGCGCGGTCGTGGTGCCGGGCTCGGAGGCGCGGTTCAGGCCGCGGTAGAGCATCACGGCGACGGCGATGAGCAGCGCCCACATCAGGACCATGCCGACCGAGGCGGTGAACCAGTCCCAGCCCGTCATGTCATGGTGGTTCCAGTACATGTCTGCCCCTTCCGCTCGCTCGGACCTGCTCACCGGCAAGCCTCGTCCGACCCGGTCAGGGAGGGTATGGGCCATCAGGTCTCCCGCTCCGGCCCATCCGGCCCCCCTCCGCTCCCGATGGCCGGTCGAGCAGCACCAGCCGGTCGCTCTCCCCCGGCCGCAGGCTGACCGACCGGTCGGGCAGCCGCACCTCGATCGCCGACGCCTCGGAGGCCGGCACGGCGATCTCCAGCCGTCCCCGGCTCAGGCGCAGCCGTATGTCCCAGTGGCCCTGGTAGCGCAGGACGAAGCCGTACGACGACAGTTCCGGCAGCGGCACCGGGTCGAGCCACAGCGCCCCGGCGCGGGTCTCCAGGCCGGTCAGCCCGCGCTGGACCAGGTCGAGGGTGCCGGCCATGGCGCCCAGGTGGATGCCCTCGCCGGTGGTGCCGCCCTGGAGGTCGGCGACGTCGCCCCGCAGCGCCTCCTGGCAGTACTTCCAGGCCTCGGCGCGCCGGGCCCGGGCCAGCACCCAGCCGTGGACCAGCCCGCTGAGCGTGGAGCCGTGGCTGGTGCGGGCCAGGTAGTGGTCCACGGTGCGCGACCAGGTCTCGTCGTCGAGCGGGGTCCCCAGCCGCCGGAACAGGGCGCCGAGCTCGGCCGGGGAGAACAGATAGCCGAGCATCAGGACGTCGGCCTGTTTGGAGGCCCGGTAGCGGTTGACGGTGTCGCCCTCCGCCTCCAGGATCCGGTCCAGCCGGCGGATGTCCCCGTACCGCGCGCGGTAGCCGTCCCAGTCGAGTTCGGCGAGGTCCCCGTAGCCGTCGAACTGGCTGATGACACCGGAGTGGAAGGGCACGTGGAGGGTGCGGGAGACGTCCTCCCACTGTTCGAGTTCGCCGGCGTCGAGGCCGTTCCGTTCGAAGAGTTCACGGCGGCGCGCCTCGGGCAGGGCGCGCAGCAGTTCCAGGGTGCGGGCGAGGACCCAGGCCGCGGTGACGTTGGTGTAGGTGTTGTCGTCGAGGCCGGGCCGCTGGGCGCCGGGATAGGCGTCGTGGTACTCGTCGGGGCCGACGACGCCCTTGATGCGGTGCCGGCGCAGATCCTCGTCGTAGACGGCCGAGTCGGCCCAGAAGCGGGCGATCTGCAGCAGCATCTCGGCGCCCTTGGTGTGCAGGAACTCGGTGTCGCCGCTCGCCTCGCAGTACTGCCAGACGTTGTAGGCGATCGCGGAGCCGACGTGGTGCTGGAGGTGGGAGTGGTCCGGCAGCCAACGGCCGGAGTTGGGATTGAGGTGGAGCCGCTGGGTCTCCTCACGGCCGTCGCTGCCGCTCTGCCAGGGGTACATGGCGCCTCGGCGGCCCGCCTCCCGGGCGGCGGTGCAGGCCTGTTCGAGGCGGCGGTGACGGTAGCGCAGCAGGGCGCGGGAGACCTCGGGGAAGTGCAGGTTGAGGTAGGGCAGCACGAACAGCTCGTCCCAGAAGACATGTCCCCGGTAGGCCTCGCCGTGCAGTCCGCGGGCGGGCACTCCGACGTCGAGGTCGGCGGTGTGCGGGGAGAGGGTCTGCAGGACGTGGAAGAGGTGCAGACGCAGAATGCGTCCGGGCTCGCCCGGGACGTCGAGGTCGGCCCGGCGCCAGAGCTGGTCCCAGGCGGTGAGGTGGTCGTCGAGCAGCACGTCGAAGCCGGGGAGGCGGTTCACGCGGTCCACGGCGGCGAACAGGGGGTCGCTGATCGCGGGGTCGCGGGAGGTGTGCAGGGCGATGGTCTTGTCGACGGTGACGGTGTGGCCCTCGGCCAGGCGCAGCACCGTGTGCTGGGTGGGGCGCGGTCCGCCGGCCCGGACGGTGACCGGGGTGCCGGCGCTCAGCCGGGCGGCCATGCCGACGCGGATGTCCGAGGTGCGGGTGCGGCAGCGCAGCCAGACGGTGCCGGAGTCGTCGGTGCCGGTGTGCACATGGGTGAGGTGGTGGCCGTCGAGGTCGTGGTAGCGCGGCACGCCGGCGTTGGTGACGGTGCCGTCGAGGGCGGCCTCCACCTCCAGTGCCCCGTCGAATCCCTCGGCGGTGAACTCGGTGCGCAGGGCGGCCACATGCGGGTCGGCCATATGGACGAGCCGCTGCTGACGCACCACCAGCGAACGCCCCTGGCCGAGTCCGTAACGGGTACGGCGCTCCAGCAGTCCGCAGGTCGGACGGAGTGTCTGCCGGTGCTCCAGCACGGTCGAGGTGTCGGGTGCGAGCCACCGGCCGCCGGGCAGGCGAAAGCGCAGGGGCAGCCAGTTGGGCAGGTTGACGATGTCCTCGTTCTCGACCCTGCGGCCGGCCACGTCGGAGGTGAGCCGGTTGTAGCAGCCGGCCACATAGGTGCCCGGGTAGTGCACCTCGTCCGCGGCGCACTCGGGCAGGGTGCCGCGCGTGGCGAAGAAGCCGTTGCCCAGCGTGTACAGGGACTCGCGCAGCCGTTCGTCGGCGGGGTCGTAGCCCTCGTACTCCCACACCCGGTCCGTCACGTCGATCCGGCCCTTCCGCGCACCAGGGCGGTCACATCTGCTGCGGTACGACGGCCACCGGGCAGTCGGCGTGGTGGAGCAGGGTGTGTCCCACCCGGCCGAGCTGGAGGCCGAAGTGCCCGTGCCTGCGCCGGGCCCCGATGACGACGAGGTCGGCGGCGGAGGAGCGGTTCAGCAGCACCTGCCGGGCCGGTCCCTCCGCCGTGTGCCGGCGCACCCGGACCGCCGGGTGGTCCGCCACGGCGTCGTGGAGCACGGCGTCCAGCAGCGTCACCGCCCGTTCCTCGTGGTGACGCGCCCGGTCAGCGGTGGAGCCGGGGTCGTCCGCGCCCTCGTGCGCCGGGCGGCGCCAGGCGCGTACGACGTCCAGTTCGCATCCGCGGGCCTCGGCCTCCCGGACGGCGAACCGTGCGGCCTCGCCGCCGGTGGCGGGATCGGCCGCGCCGAGCAGGATCCGTTCGTGGGTGCCCTCCAGGGCGGCTTTGTCGCCGCGCACGACGACGACCGGGCAGTGGGCGCGGGCCGCGACGGCCAGACCGACCGAACCCAGCAGGAGTCCGGTCAGCTCACCGCGGCCGCGGCTCCCCGTGACGAGGGCGAACGCGTTGTGGCCCTCGCGCAGGAGTGCCTCCGCCGCCTCCTCGGGGACCACCTCACCCGTCGCCTTCAGGGACGGCGCGGCGCGGCGGGCGCGCTCCACGGCGGAGCCGACGATGTGTTCCGCCATCACCTGCTCTGAGGGGCGGGCGAGGCCGGTGGACGGCACCGCCCCCTCGTAGCGCTCCCACCGGGAGGCGTACACGACGCGCAGCGGCCGGTCGTGCCGGGCGGCTTCGTCCACCGCCCAGTCGACCGCCGCGAGACTCGGCTCGGATCCGTCGACGCCTACGACCAGGGGCAGCTCCATCGTTCCCACCGCCTTTCGTCGGGCCATGGAGCCCGCGGCAGCGCGGGGCTCCAGGCTCAGCGTGTCACCGGTGCGCCGTGGGCACGATGGGTGGTTCGGCCCCCATGGGGGACGTTCGGCCCCATCGGGGCCCGCGGGGGCGGCATCGGCGGGCGGTGCCCGCGGTGGTGCGTCAGCCGCACGAGGAGTGCGTCGAACAGTGTGACGAGGACGAAGGTCACCGCCATCGCCGCGACCAGCAGGACGGCGAACCGCCCCCAGAACTCCGGTGTCAGGGTGGTACCCACGGTCCTTGCTCCTCTCGGGTCGGTGTCGCTCGGTGATGTCCCTTCACCTACAGCCAACTCCCTTGAGGCGTGCGGCACATGAGCCTTCCGGCCCGAACCGCGGTCTGGAACGGCCCTTGCGCGGGGCCGCGGCTGTTCGTCGGGGCGCGTGGGCATGGTGGTCGTGTCCGGGTCTCCTCCGGGACGAGGGCCGGTCGGCCCTGTTGCCCGCACGGCGGGCGTGGTGTGCTGGATGTGGCGGGAAGGACCCGGCGAAGACGCGGAGCACCGGCCTCGAGCCGCTCACCGCGCAATCAGGATCCGCGAGAAGCGGATGGGTCCTTCCCGCCCTGACGTGCGATGCCGCACACGGTCGCCGTGCGGTGGCGGACGACCTCCTCCTCCACCCGTGCGGTGAGGAGCGCGACGGTCCTCGCGACCGGCGTGGACAGGCCGTCCCCCGGTGAGAAGTCGTCGGCCTCGACGGCGTAGGCGATCAGGTGGCCGGGCAACCGGTCGAGTTCGCGGGCGAGTTCGACGGCCGCGCCGAGCCCGTGCGGGCCCAGGACGTCCGGGCACCGCAGCCCGGCGGAGTCCAGGTCCAGCCGGTAGACGCGGCCGGGGTGACCGGTGCGGGCGTGGGCGGACTCCAGCACGACGGCGAGTTCCGTGTTCTCCCACAGGCCCGTGAGGTGCCCCGGTTCGCCGTCGCACTCGGCGAGGGTCGTGCCCGGGGGCAGGGGGCGTACGACGGCTCGTCGCCGCAGACGGGCGAGTACCGCCGCGCCGATGCCGTCGTCGTGCCGGAGCCGGTCGCCGACGGCGATGACCGCGATACGGGTGGAGACAGCCATGGTTCCTCTCCCTCCGACCTCTCCCTCCCCGGTGTGTGTCTCCAGCGTGCGGGGGTCCGAGGGCACTGGCATGGGCCGAAGGGGCCCGGCTCGGGGACCGGGTGGCCCGGCGCTTGTCGGCGTACAGCTTGGCGGGGTCGTCCCAGTCGAGGGAGTGCAGCCGGGCCAGCAGGTCCGCCACGGACAGCGCCTGC
>NZ_JBEXCS010000079.1:0-46936 GCF_040605395.1 Streptomyces sp. NPDC005648
GGACCCGCTGATGCTGCGTCTTCTGGGGGGTAACCCCCAGACCCCCAGCCGCCTACGTGGTGTCCCGGGAACGTCGAAGGACCCCCCGCTCCCACGAGAGGCCCTTCTGTGGTGCGCCGCCAGGGACTCGAACCCCGGACCCGCTGATTAAGAGTCAGCTGCTCTAACCAACTGAGCTAGCGGCGCGTGACTCTCGTCGACTGCGTTTTGCGGCTTTTGCCGTGTCTCGCGGTCGGCGACGAAGAAAATAGTACCTGGTCCGGGAGGGTGCTTCTGACCACCCTCAGATGGTGAGGGAGAGCAGTAGCGGTGCCGCGTTCCGGTTGAGGGTGTCCGCGGCCTGGCGCAGGCGGTGGGCGTGTTCGACCGGGAGGGACAGGGCCAGGCAGCCCACTCGGGAGCCCGCGGTGATCGGTACGGCCGCGCAGACCGTGCCGATCGCGTACTCCTGGAGGTCGAGGTGGGGCACGGTCGGCGGCTGGGACTCCAGGCGGGACAGCAGCAGCCGGTCGCTCGTGATGGTGCGCGAGGTGAGGCGGGGCAGCTTGTGGCGGGCGAGATGGTCGCGCCGGCCGTTGTGGTCGAGCTGGCCCAGCAGGCTCTTGCCGATCGCGGTGGCGTGAGCCGAGTAGCGGAAGTCCACCCACTCGTTGACCACGGGCGTGGTCGGCCCGTCGGCCCACTGGGCGACCTTCACCTCGCCGTCGACGTAACTGCTGAGGTAGACCGCCGCCCCCACCGAGTCCCGCAGCCGGTCCAGGGTGCGCTGGAGCTTGTCGCGCAGCGCGGCCTCGCGGCCCTGGGCGGAGCCCAGGCGGGTGAGGGAGTCGCCGGTGATGTAGGCGCCGTCGGTGATCTGCTCGATGTAGCCCTCGCGGCGCAGCATCCTCAGGAGGGTGGTCAGCCGCTCCGGGTCGAGGCCTGTCTCGCGGACGAGCTCGGTGTCGTTGATTCCGGTTGTGTGCCGTGCCACCGTCTCCAGTACGCGCAGGGCGTCCTGGGCCGAGTGGTACGGCGCGGTCGGCTCGTGCTTCAGCGCCACGGTTTCCCCCCGCGCTCGGGCCGTAGTCCAGTCAGCGAATCACTCCATGAATCTCTTTCACGATAACGGCCAAGAGGCTTGTTGTGGGCGGTTGTTGACGAGATTCCCGCGCCCCCGCACGGCTCTCAGCAGGGGCGCAGACACTCTGGCATATGCCGATGGAATGATCCGAAGCTTGGACCTCGGAGATTGAACCGCGTTCAATCCCTGCGGTCACAGCACCGCGCTCAAAAATTCCCGGGTCCGGTCCTGTTCGGGCTCGCTGAAGATCTTCTCCGGCGATCCCGACTCCACGACCCGGCCGGAGTCGAACATCAGGACCTGGTCGGAGATGTCCCGGGCGAAGTTCATCTCGTGGGTCACACAGAGCATCGTGATGTCGGTGGTGCGGGCGATGTCCCGCAGCACGTCCAGGACCCCCGCGACCAGCTCCGGGTCGAGCGCGGAGGTCACCTCGTCGAGCAGCAGCACCTGCGGCCGCATGGCCAGCGCCCGAGCGATCGCCACGCGCTGCTGCTGGCCGCCGGAGAGCTGGGTCGGGCGGGCGCCCGCCTTGTCGGCGAGACCCACCAGGTCCAGCAGCTCACGGGCGCGTTCCCCGGCCTCGTCCCGGGACATCCCGAGGACGGTCACCGGCGCCTCGGTGATGTTCCGCAGCACGCTCATGTTCGGGAACAGGTTGAACTGCTGGAAGACCATCCCGATGTTCTTGCGGACCTCGCGGACCTGCTTCTCCGGCGCGGGGAACAGCTTCTGCCCGGCGACCGTGATGGTGCCCTCGTCCGGCTTGGTGAGGGTCATCAGCAGCCGCAGGATCGTCGTCTTGCCGGAGCCGGACGGGCCGATCAGCGTGACGTGCTTGCCGGACTCGACGGAGAAGTCCAGCCGGTCCAGCACCGTGTTCTGCCCGAACCGCTTGGTGACCTGGTCGAACCGGATCAGCTCGCTGCCGTCCACCGGCGGGTTGGCGTGGGCGTCGGGTTCGTTCATCAGGGGGGCGTCAGTGGACAAGGCGTCGCTCCAGGGCTCGCAGAACAAGGGAGGCCAGATAGGAAATGACGATGAAGGCCACGCCGATCACCGTGAGGGGCTCGGTGAACTGGAAGTGCTGCTGGGAGAAGAGCCGTGCCTGCCCCAGCATCTCCAGCACGGTGATCGCCATCAGCATGGGCGTGTCCTTGAGCATCGCGATCACGTAGTTGCCGAGGGCCGGCACGACCCGGCGGATCGCCTGCGGCAGGATCACCACCCGCCAGGTCCGCAGCCGCGGCAGGTTCAGCGCCGTCGCGGCCTCCCACTGACCGGCCGGCACGGCCTCGATGCCGGCGCGGTAGACCTGCATGGTGTACGTCGAGTAGTGCAGGCCGATGCCGATGACACCGGTGGTCAGGGCGGACAGGGTC
The DNA here is from genome assembly GCF_040605395.1 of Streptomyces sp. NPDC005648. Lineage (NCBI taxonomy): Bacteria > Bacillati > Actinomycetota > Actinomycetes > Kitasatosporales > Streptomycetaceae > Streptomyces > Streptomyces sp. NPDC005648. The sequence goes on from NZ_JBEXCS010000079.1 coordinate 2,446, forward strand.
AGCCCCCACTCGGGCATCACGTAGAAGAGGAAGAAGAGCTGCACCAGCAGCGGGGTGTCGCGCACGAACTCGGTGACGACCCCGACCGGCCAGCGCACCCACCTGCTCGGCGTGCGCATCAGCAGCGCCCACACCAGCCCCAGCGCGAAGGAGATCAGCGAGCCGAGGGCGAGGGCCTGCAGGGTGACGAGCACACCGTCCCAGAAGTGCGGCATGAAGTCACCGACCGCGTTCCAGTCCCACTTCATCAGGAACCCCCTCCGATCCCGGCGCCGACCCCGGCACCGACGGGCCCGGGCTCGGTGACGGTCTTACGCGCCGGCCCCTTGCCCACGCCCGCCTTCAGCTTCTTCTCGAGGCCCCGCATCACACGGGTGAGCAGGAAGGCGATCACGAAGTAGATGAGCAGGACGTATGTGTAGATCTCCGCGCTCTGCTGCAGCGCGAGCCGCACCAGGTTGGCGCTGAAGGTCAGGTCGCCCATGCCGATGACCGAGACCAGGGCGGTGCCCTTGAGCAGCTCGATCAGCAGGTTGGAGAACGGCGGGATCATCTCCGGCACGGCCTGCGGGAGCAGGATGAGCCGCATCCGCTGCCAGGGCGTGAAGCTGAGCGCGATCCCGCCCTCCTTCTGCGCCGGGTCGACGGCGCTCAGCGCACCGCGCACGATCTCGGAGCCGTAGGCGCCGTACGTCAGCCCGAGCGCGAGCGTGCCCGCCCACAGCGGCACCAGCTGCCAGCCGAAGGCGAGGGGCAGCACGAAGTACACCCAGAAGATCATGATCAGCGCGGAGGTCCCGCGGAACACCTCGGTGTAGAAGCCCGCGAGGAAGCGGACGATCCACAGCCGGTGGGTGCGTGCGATGCCGACGACGAAGGAGACGGCCGCGGCGAGGAGCGAGCTGAACACGAGGAGCTGGACGGTGACCCAGATCCCCTTGAGTACGAGTTCCCAGAGTCCGGAGGTCATCGGTTCCCGCCTCCCCCGCACAGCTCCTCGGCCGTCAGATCGGTCATCTCGGCCCGGGTGAAGCCGAACGGCCTGAGGATCCGGAAGAGTTCGCCGCTCTTCTTCAGCTTGCGCAGCTCGACGTTGAAGGCGTCGCGCAGCCGGGTCTCCCCGAGCCGGAACGCGAAGGCGCCCCCGTCGATGTGCGGCTTGCCCCCGACGAGCGGGGCGAACGCCTTGGTGGCCTCCGCCTTGCGGGACTTCTTCACCACTTCCCGCGTGGTGAGCGCGGTACCGGCGAACACGTCCACCCGGCCCGCCTCGACCGCGTTCAGCCCGGCCACCTGGTCCTGCACGACGACGATGTCGCTCTGCTTGTACCCCGCCTCGACGGCGTACTGGATCTCGGCGTACCCGGTCCCGGTGGCGAACCTGGCCTTCTTCTCGACGACGTCCTTGTAGCTGTGCAGCCCCTTGGGGTTGCCCTTGCGCACGATGAAGGAGTCGAGCATCTGGTAGTCCGGGTCGGCGAAGACGACCTGCTGACACCGCTCGGGATTCACATACATCCCGGCGGCGACGACGTCGAACTGCTGGGAGTTCAGCCCGGGGATCAGGGAGCCGAACTCGGTGGGCACGGGCTGGACCCGGTCCACCCCCAGACGCTTGAAGACGACCTTCGCCAACTCCGGTGCCTCACCGGTGAGCTGACCGTCCTTGTCGATGTACCCGAAGGGAATCTCCCCCGCGATCCCGAGGCGTACGACCCCTGCGGCCCTCAGCCGCTCGAGCAGGTCACCCCCGTTCTTCGTCTCCGCGGTGGCCACACGACTGCAGCCCGCGGCACCCAGCGCGCCGAGCGCCGCCACCCCCGCGAGCAGCGATCGGCGTGTGGTCGCGGGTATGTCTCTCTCGGTCCCGATGTCGTGGTCGTGTGCGAAGTCGTTCTGGTTAGGTGGAGCCATGGCGGCGCGGCTACCCGAGAGCATGCGATGTATGCACCATGGAGGGCATGGCTGACCGCTACATCGAAGTCTCGCTGGTCAAGCGCGGAATCAGTTGCACCGCAAAACTCCTGGACGACCGCGCCCCGCTCACCTGCGCGGCCGTATGGGACGCACTCCCGCTGAGCAGCGACGTCTACCACGCGAAGTACGCCCGCAACGAGATCTACGCCCTGTTCCCACCCTTCGCGGACCGGGAACCCCCGCTGGAGAACCCGACCGTCACCCCCATCCCCGGCGACCTCTGCTACTTCTCCTTCGCCGGCACCGAACTCGGCACCAGGGCCTACGGCTACGACCGTGAGGTCCGCGCCGGCACCACCGTCGTCGACCTGGCCCTCTTCTACGAACGCAACAACCTGCTCCTCAACGGCGATGTGGGGTGGGTGCCCGGGATCGTCTGGGGGCAGGTCGTCGAAGGTCTTGAACAGATGGCCGACGGCTGCAACGACCTGTGGAGGTCGGGAGCGGCGGGCGAGACGCTCAGCTTCCGGCGGACCTGAGCTCCGGCCGTGGTGTTCCGGCGGCTCCCGCCTCGTACAGGGCGTGCGCGGCCCGCAGCACCAGGTCGTCCCGATGGCGGGCGGCGACGATCTGCAGGCCCACCGGCAGGCCCTCGCCGTCCACCCCGACCGGCACGGTCGCCGCCGGCTGCTGGGTCATGTTGAAGGGGTAGGTGAAGGGCGTCCACCCCGTCCACCTGCGGTGGCCCGAGGCCTTCGGCACCTCCGCGTCCGCCTCGAACGCCGTGAGGGGCAGGGTCGGGGTGACGAGGAGGTCGTAGGACTCGTGGAAGCGGCCCATGCGGCGGCCGAGTTCCATGCGGACGTCGACCGCGGCGAGGTAGTCGAGGGCGGACAGACGGGCGCCGGCCGCGCAGATCTCCCGCAGTCCCGGGTCGAGCAACTTCCTCTGGTGAGGGCCGAGTCGCTGGGTGACGCGGGCCGCGCCCGCGAACCACAGGGTGTGGAAGGCGTCCACGGGGTCGGCGAAGTCGGGGTCCGCCTCGGTGACATAGGCGCCCAGTTCGGCGAGGCGCTCCACCGCTCGCCGGACCGCGGCGGCCACGGCCGGCCGCACCGCCACCTGCCCGCCGAGGGAGGGGGAGTACGCCACCCTCAACCCCCTTGTTCCGTGCGGCAGTTCGGCGGTGAAGGGGCCGGGTGCCGCCGCCAGGGCCGACCAGTCGCGGGCGTCCGGCGCGCCGATCACGTCCAGCAGCAGCGCCGCGTCCGCCGCGTCCCGGGTCATCGGGCCCACATGGGACAGCGTGCCGAACGCGCTCGCCGGGTAGAGGGGCACCCGGCCGTACGTCGGCTTCAGCCCGAAGATCCCGCAGAAGGCCGCCGGGATACGGACACTGCCCCCGCCGTCCGTCCCGAGGGCCAGGGGACCCGCGCCGAGGGCCACGGCCGCCGCCGCGCCCCCGCTCGAACCGCCCGCGGTGCGCGTGAGGTCGTAGGGATTCCTGGTCGGCCCGGACAGGGGAGAGTCCGTCACGCCCTTCCAGCCGAACTCGGGGGTCGTGGTCTTGCCGACGAACACCGCGCCGTGCTCGCGCAGCCGGGCGACGGAGGGCGCGTCCTCGTCCCAACGGCCCTTCTCCGAGATGGTCTTGGAGCCCCTCAGGGTCGGTGCGCCGCGCAGCAGGATGATGTCCTTGACGGTCGTCGGCACCCCGTCGACCAGCCCTTTCGGCTCCCCTCGCCGCCACCGCTCCGTCGACTCCCGCGCCTGCGCCAGCGCCTCGTCGGCGAGCAGCCGTACGAAGGCGTTCACCTCCGGCTGGATCCGCTCGGCCCGCTCCAGGACCGCCCGCGTGGCATCCACCGGACTGAACTCGCCCTTGCGGTAACCCTCGACGAGCCGTACGGCGGTCAACTCCGTCAGGTCGAGGTCGAGGTCGAGACCGGAATCCGTCATCTGCCCTCCAGCGTCCGCAGGTTCACCGTCCGGGTACGTACCCACGTTCCTTGTCGACCACGTTCAGCAGCGGCCGGCCCGCCTCCCAGCGCTCGTACAACTCCACGAACTGCCTGCCCAGTTCGTCCCGCCAGCCGATCGTGTCGCCGCTCATGTGCGGGGAGACGATCAGGCCCGGGACCTCCCACAGCGGACTGTCGGGGGTGAGGGGCTCGTGCTCGAAGACGTCCAGCGCGGCCCCGGCGATCCACCGCTTGGCCAGCGCCTGAGCCAGCGCCTCCTCGACCACCAGCCCACCCCGCCCGATGTTGATGAACCGCGCCGACGGCTGCATCACGCCGAAGCGGCGGGTGTCGAACATGCCGGTGGTCTGCTCGGTGAGCGGCGCGGCCGCGATCACCCAGTCGGCTCGGGCGATCAGCCGGTCGAGGTCGTCCGGGCCGTGGATGCCGGTGTGCGGGGTCCGCCCGACGAGCGCCACGGTGATGTCCAGCGCCTTCAGCGTGCGGGCGATCGTACGGCCGATGGGGCCGGAGCCGACCACACAGGCGCGGGTGCCCGCCACCCGCTGGGACTCCCGGTGCCGCCAGGTCCGCTCCCGCTGCAGCCCCCAGGTCGTCGGCAGGTCCTTGGCCATGGCCAGGACGAGCGCGGCGACGTACTCCGCTATGGGCTGGTCGAAGATCCCGCGCGCGTTGGTCACCACGGTGTCGGAGGCGGCGAGTTCCGGACACATCAGATGGTCCACACCCGCGCTCGCGGTGTGCACCCAGCGCGGCCGCGGTCCCTCGCCCGGCCAGGCGGAACGCACCGCCCGGGACGCGAAGTCCCAGACCAGCAGCACATCGGCGGCCGGCAGCCGCTCGGCGAGCGTCGACTCGTCGGCGTGCTCGACACGGGCGCGACCGGTGAGGCGGCCGAGGCGGGGGAGAGGGTCGGCGTCCAGGACGAGGAGGGTGGGGACGGTCATGCGGAAGCCGTTTCTCGGGGTGGTTGCGGCCGTCTGACATGCGAGGTTTGACCACGCTCGCACCCGAACCTACCTTCGTCAACACGGGCGTGCGCACGGTCCGTTGCCCATCCACTTCTCACAGTGAGGGCGGTGTCCGTCATGGACGTTTCCTTCCTCGGTGGACCCCTGCCGCAGCGCGGTGTCGGGGTGGTCGCGCCCTTCGACTTCGCTCTGGACCGCGAGCTGTGGCGCTGGGTGCCGGACGACGTCTCGCTGCATCTGACCCGCACCCCGTTCGTGCCGGTCGAGGTGAGCCTGGACCTGGCGCGGCTTGTCAGCGAGCACGAGACCCTGGACGACGCCGTCCGCACCCTGATCGCGGTCTCGCCCGAGGTCGTCGCGTACGCCTGCACCTCGGGCAGTTTCGTCGGCGGGATCGCCGGCGAGCGGGCGATGTGCGAGGCGATGACGCGCGCGGGCGCCGTCCCCTCGGTCACCACCTCGGGCGCGCTCCTGGAGGCACTGGCGGCGCTCGGCGCCCGCCGGGTCGCCCTGGTCACGCCGTACACCGTGTCGGTGACCCGGGCGCTGGAGGAGTACCTGGCCGAGGCGGGCGTCACGGTCACCGGATGCGCGTTCATGGGGCTGACCCGGCACATCTGGAAGGTGCCGTACCGCGAGGTGGCCGCGATGGCCCGCAAGGCCGTACGGACCGGCGGGCGGCGGGGTGCCGACGCGCTGTTCATCAGCTGCACCAACCTTCCGACCTACGACGTCATCCCACAGCTGGAGGCCGAGCTGCGGATGCCGGTGATCTCGGCCAACCAGGTGACGATGTGGGCGGCGCTCTCCCTGCTGGGTACCCGGGCGATGGGGCCGTATCAGGCGCTGATCGATCCGGCGGCGCGTTCCGGTCCCGTACTGCCGGAACTTCCGGACGGTGAACAGCAGCAGGAAGGCATGGCATGACGGCACTCGGATTCCTCTACCCGGGCCATTCCGCCGAGGACGACTACCCGCGCATCGAGCAGTTGATCGGCAGCGACATCCGTCTCGACGTCGTGCACACCGACATCGGCGAGGACGCGCACCGGGTGGACGCGCTGCGGCGGATGGGCTCGCCCGAGCGGCTCGCGGCGGGCGTCGAGGAACTGCGCATGGCCGGCGCCGAGTCGGTGGTCTGGGCCTGCACCAGCGGCAGCTTCGTCTACGGCTGGGAGGGCGCCCACGACCAGGTCCGCACCCTTGCCCGCGCGGCCGGGATGCCGGCGTCCTCGACGTCGTTCGCCTTCGTGCACGCGCTGCGGGAGCTGGGGGTGCGGAAGGTCGCCGTCGGCGCCACGTATCCCGAGGACGTGGCGGGGCTCTTCGGGGAGTTCCTGACGGCGGGCGGCGCCGAGGTGACGTCGGTCCGCGGCGCCGGGATCGTCACCGCGGCGGAGGTCGGCACCTGGGGCGAGGCGGAGGTCTTCCTGCTGGCCCGCGACGCCGACCGGGACGACGCGGACGCCCTCCTCCTGCCCGACACGGCCCTGCACACCGCCGCCCATATCCCCGCCCTGGAGAAGGAACTGGGCAAGCCGGTCCTCACCGCCAACCAGGTCACCGTCTGGGAGGGCCTGCGACTGGCGGACCGCCGGGTGAACGCGCCGACCCTGGGCGCGCTGTTCACCCGGGAGCCGATCGTGCAGGTGTGAGGGCGCTTTCCAGCCGAACGGGGGGCCGGGGGCGTGGCCCGCGCGGCCCCCCGGGAATAAACGGAGAGTGCCTCCTGTTAATGCCGGACGGACAGCGCACGGCCGAAACAGGAGGCACCCACCGTGACCGCAGACGAGATCCGGGGTACGACCCATGGCACCGCCCCCGTCCCCCTCTCCGTACTGGACCTGGTCACCGTCGGCGCCGGCAGCACCGCCACCGACGCGCTGCGCACCAGCGTCCTGCTCGCCAAGCTGACGGAGTCCCGCGGCTTCCACCGCTACTGGGTCGCCGAGCACCACTCCATGCCGGGTGTCGCCTCCTCCTCCCCGGCCGTGATCCTCGCCCACCTCGCCGCCCACACCGACCGCATCCGCCTCGGCTCCGGCGGTGTCATGCTCCCCAACCACGCCCCGCTGGTCATCGCCGAGCAGTTCGGCACGCTGGAGGCGATGGCCCCGGGCCGTATCGACCTGGGCCTCGGCCGCGCCCCCGGCACCGACGGCGCCACCGCCGCCGCCCTGCGCCGCACGGACACCCTCAACGAGGGCGCCGACGACTTCCCCGAGCAGCTGGCCGAGCTCACCCGCTTCCTGGACGACGACTTCCCGGACGGCCACGCCTACCGCCGTATCCACGCGATCCCCGGCCCGGTCCAGGCCACCAGCCCCGGCGGCGTCCAGTCCCCGCACCGGCCCCCGGTCTGGCTGCTCGGCTCCTCCGGCTTCAGCGCCCGCCTCGCCGGCGTCCTCGGTCTGCCCTTCGCCTTCGCGCACCACTTCTCCGCGCAGAACACCGTCCCGGCGCTCGACCTGTACCGCGAGTCCTTCCGGCCCAGCGAGGTCCTGGACGAGCCGTACGCCCTCATCGGTGTCTCCGTCCTCGCCACCGACGACGAGCACGAGGCCCGCCGGCAGAGCCGGGCCATGGCCCTCAACATGATCCGGCTGCGCACCGGCCGCCCCGGCCTCTTCCCGGACCCGGAGGAGGCCGAGAAGCACGAGTTCAGCCCGTACGAGGAGGAGTTCGTCCGCTCCTGGACCGGCAACATCGTGCAGGGCGCCGTCGACGAGGTGCGCGAGGGTCTGGACTCCCTCCACAAGCGCACCGGCGCCGACGAGTTGATGCTCACCTCGCACGCGCACCGTGGGGAGCTGCGGTTGAGGTCCTACGAACTGATTGCGGACGCCTACGGGTTGCCGACCGCGTAGGTCTGACTGTCCATCAACTCCGAGATCCTCTCCGGCGACACCGGACGCGAGTACAGCCACCCCTGTCCGGTGTCGCAGCCGATCCGCCGCAGCCGGGACGCCTGGGCCAGGGTCTCCACGCACTCCGCGGTCACCGTCAGCCCCAGCCGGTGGGCGAGTTGGATCATCGCCTCCACCACGACCTCGTCGGCCGGGTTGGGCGGCACTCCCGCGCCCTCGTACTGGAAGCCCCGTACGAAGGAACCGTCCAGCTTCAGCACCGACACCGGCAGACGGCTGAGGTAGGCCAGGTTCGAGTACCCGGTGCCGAAGTCGTCGATGGCGATGTGCACCCCCATGTCGCTGAGGGCCTGCAGTGCCTGGAGCGGGCGGCCGGCCGAGCCCATCACGGCCGACTCCGTCAGCTCCAGCTGGAGCAGTCGGGGTTCGAGGCCCGTCTCCGCGAGGGTCTCGGCGACGTCCGCCACCAGGTCGGAGTCCCAGACCTGGCGGACCGCCACATTGACGCTGACGAAGAGCGGCGGCTCGGTCGGGTGGTCCAGCTGCCATCGGCGGGCCTGACGGCAGGCGGTGGCCAGGATCCAGCGGCCCAGCGGGACGATCGAGCCGTCCTCCTCGGCCAGTGCGATGAACCGATTCGGCGTCAGCACACCGAACTGCGGGTGGTTCCAGCGGATCAGCGCCTCGACCCCGCGCAGCCGCCCGTCCTCCATCCCCACGAGCGGCTGGTACTCCAGCACGAACTCACCGCGCTCGATGGCGGGGCGGAGGGTGGAGGCGAGGGCCTGGCGGGTCATCAGATTGGCGTTGCGCTCCGGGTCGAACAGCGTCCAGCGGGCCTTTCCGTCGGCCTTGGCCCAGTAGAGGGTGGTGTCGGCCGCCTGTACCAGCGCGGTGGGGGTGGTGCCGGCCGCGAGCCGCTCGACGACGCCGATCGACGCCGACACCGACAGACGCTGGCCGGCGATGTCGAAGGGCGCCTGGACGGCCTTGAGCAGCGACTCGGCCAGCTCGGCGAGTTGGTCCGTCCCGGTCGAGTCCTCCACCAGCAGCGCGAACTCGTCGCCGCCCAGTCTCGCCACCAGCGGTGCGCTCGTTCTGGCGTAACCCGCCTCGTCGGCGCAGCGCGTGAGGCGTTCCGCGACGGCGGCCAGCAGCCGGTCGCCGATCCGGTGGCCGAGGGTGTCGTTGATGGCCTTGAAGCCGTCGAGGTCCAGGTAGCACAGGCCGATCCGGCCCGTCCCGCCCTCGTCGTACGACTCCTCCTCCAGGGCCGCCGTCAGCCGCTCGAAGAACAGGGTGCGGTTGGGCAGCCGGGTTACAGGGTCGTGCATCTGCAAGTGCCGGAGCCGGCCCTGGAGTTCACGCTGGGCGCTGATGTCGCTGACCGACAGCAGGACGCCGTCGGCGGGGGCGGGCAGCGGGGTGACGGCGACCTGGACCCAGACGGACTGTCCGTCGGGGTGCTTGAGCCGCCGGGTGCAGCGCAGCCGGGCCTCCCGGCCGCGCAGCACCTCGCGGTAGGCGTGCCAGGTGCGCGCGTCGGACGACAGGTCCACCAGATCGGCGCCGATCCGGCCCACCAGGGTGTCCGGGTCGCTGCCGAGCAGGGCGCCGAACCCGTCGTTGGCGGTGACGACCAGGCCCTCCCGGTCCACGACCGCCATGGCCAGGGGCGCGGCCGTGAAGACCGAGCGATACGGCGGTGGCGGCTCGGTACCCACAGACGTGCGGCCATTACTCTCTGTTACGGCGTCCCGGTCGAGGTCTGCCGCGGGCGCCGGCCCTTCGGACGTTCCGCTCACCGCTAGCTCCCGCAGTGCACTCGTTACCTGCCGTGCCGGAAAGTGTGCCGATCATAGAGGCAGGCCCAGGGGCCTTCCAGCCACTGTCCAGTGTCCCGGATCGAGCGGCACTTCTGACAGATCGTTTCTGCCCGCAGCTGGACGGGTTCTCCGTGGCTCCGACCACTTGTGACGTTCCGTGAGCGATTCGGGGGTGTCGGACCTGACGGACTGTCGGTCGGCTCACTCGTCCGGGGCAGTCAAACAGGGCGCAGTATGACAAACCAACACAAGCTGGGTGCGGTGTCCCGTGTTACCGCTCCCGGAGGTGTCCGTGCCGCGTCAGTTCGCCCTCAAGTACCTCAGGGCCCCCCGACTGCGCAGCACCGCCGCCGTGTGCACCACCCTGTCCGCGCTCGCCGCGACCTCGCTGATCACCGGTCCCTCGGTCGCCGAGCCCTTCTCGTCCATCCCGTGCGCCCTGCAGCGCACCGAGGCCCATCACTCGGAGGGCCTCGACACCTGGAACGCCGCCTATCCGCGCCCGGCCCGCAGGCTGGACGCGGTCATGGTCTTCCTGTCCTTCCCGGACTCCACCCCGCGCACCACGCCCGCCCAACTCGCCGCGGACCACTTCCCCGCCACCAGCCGCTTCTTCGAACGCGCTTCGTACGGCAGGTTCACCCTGCGGCCGCACCCGCTCAAGCGGTGGATCCGGATGCCGAAGCCGTCGACGGCGTACGCCATACAGCGCGACTGGGATCCCGCGGACCGGGCCGCCTATCTGCGTGACGCGCTCGCGGTCGCCGATCCGCGGGTCGACTTCTCCCGGTACGACGTCGTGTACTTCGTCGCCGACCCGGACGCGCCCGGCGTGGACTCGGACGCGACGAAGGTCGTCAACCTGGACACCCCGCTCAGGGCCGACGGCACGGACATCCGCCGGGTCGTCACGGTCTTCGAGAAGCACCCGCCGGACCGTCTGGTGCTCGCCCATGAGACCGGGCACGTCTTCGACCTGCCCGACCTGTACCACCGGCCGGCCGACGGCAAGGGCGACTGGGACACGTACGTGGGGGACTGGGACCTGATGGGCAGCCAGTTCGGACTCGCGCCCGACCTCTTCGGCTGGCACAAGTGGAAGCTGGGGTGGCTGGAACCGCGCCAGGTGGTGTGCGTGAAGGAGGTCGGCGTCACCCGGCTGACGCTGGAACCGCTCGACGCGGGGCCCGGAATGCCGGTCACCGGTGCGGCCGGGTCGCCGATCTTCGGGTTCGGCCGCGGCACCAAGCTCGCGGTCGTCCGCACCGGCCCCGACAGCGTCCTCGCCTTCGAGGCACGCGGCCCGGTCGGCAACGACACCGCCGCCTGCCGCTCCGGCATCCTCGTCTACCGCGTCCGCAGCGGTACGGCGTCGGGCGGCGGCCCCATCCAGGTCATCGACGCCCACCCCCACACCGAGGCCTGCTGGGAGACCTCCGTCTACCCACCCCTGGCAGACGCCCCCATCACCCTCGGCCAGACCTTCCCGGTACCCGGCACAACCGTACGAGTAACCGCAGAATCCCGAACAGCGGCAGGCGCCTGGACAGTAAAGATCACAGCGGGGTGATACCGGGTTTGCGGGGGTGTCGGGGGTGGTGAGGCGGTGCGGGGGCGCCGAGGGGTGGGGAGTGGCGGGGAGGGGGTCGGGGTGCTGGGCCGCCTGCGGCTGCATTGGTGGGGGTGGGTACGTGCGGATGAGGCCGGATGGCAGCCGGGGATAGTGCGCGGGGCGGGCTGGGTGCTGGGCATGCGGCTGCATCGACCGGTGGCGAGGTGGGCGCCGATGTGCGGGTGGCGGGAGGGAGAGTGCGGCGCGGTGGGGGCCGGGTGCTGGGCCGCCTGCGGCTGCATCGGTCGGTGGTGAGGGTGGGTACGGGTTGATGCCGAGGGTGGATGGCGGCCGGGCGAGAGTGCGGCTGGGGCTGGGCCTACGGTCACCTCGGTCGGCGGTGAAGGGGGTGTGGGTGGCGGAGCCCCCACAACACGCGGCGAAGCCGCGCACAAACAACGATGGCGAGGCCGGTTCGCGCTTTCCGCGAACACACCTCGCCATCGCCATCGTGCGCCGCCAGGGACTCGAACCCCGGACCCGCTGATTAAGAGTCAGCTGCTCTAACCAACTGAGCTAGCGGCGCCTGCTGACGTCGTAGACCTTAGCATCCTGATCGGCGGGAGGAAAAATCGATATCCGTACGGCCGCCCGGGCCGCCCGCACCGCGGCCCAGAGCACGATTTCCGGGCCCGGCAGCCAGGGGTGACGGGTGTCCGGGGCGACCAGCCAGCGTGAGTCGCCGGAGGTCGGCGGGGTGGTGGAGAGCAGGGCCGGGACGGTGACCGCGTCGCCGACGCCGTGACACAGGAGGGGTGGGATCGCGCCCGTACGGCCGAACTCCTCCCATGCCAGCAGCGAGGGCAGCCGCTGGGCCGTACCCGGCGCGGCGAACAGCATCATCCGGCCCCGGAAGGCGGCCACCGGACCCGAGCCCGGTCCCTCCGACCAGAGCCGGTCGACCATACGGCGGCCGAAGACCGCGGGTACGCCGACGACATCGAAGACGGAGCCGCAGGGCAGCACGACCGGGGCGTCGGGGCGTTCCCGCCACAGGGCGAGCGTGCTGCGCGGAGACGTTCCTGCCGAGGCGAGCCAGGCGGCTCCGTCCGGGGTGGTGAGGTCACTGCTCATGGCATCTACATCTACCGGCTGTGAGCGGGCCGTTCCCGAGGGTTGTCGAAAGCCGGGACAGGGCGGGCAGGGGACGGGTATCTTGCCCACCTGGCATATGCCAGACCGAAGTGGTGTGTATTCAGAGTGGGCCGCAGGGCGAGGCGTGCGAGGGGTCAGGTCCGGGTTCCGCTCAAGGCGGTCACACCGGGTCCGCCGACCCCAGTTCGCCCTCGGCACCCCGCATCAGGTCGCGTCCGAACTCGACCATCTTCTTGGCGTAGTCCTCGGTCCACTCGGCCCGCTCCGCGATGTCCGCCGGCGTCAGCCGGTCGAACCGCCGCGGGTCCGCGAGCTGCGCGGCCGCCATCGCCTGGAACTCCACGGCCCGGTCCGCCGCCGCGCGGAAGGCGTGCGTCAGCTCCGTGGCGCGGGCCAGCAACGCCCGTGGGTCGTCGATCGACTCCAGGTCGAAGAAGTGCTCAGGATCCGAGGCCACCTCCGCGGGCTCGAAGAGCAGGGGCGCGGGGCGCAGCCGCGGTTCGTTCCGACGCGGCGTCTGCTCCGCCATGTCTTCTCCTCCTCGTACGTCACGCTCATCCGTCACAGCCGGCCGACCATGAACCGGCCACCGGGCCAACGTCCATTGTCTCGCGGCTGCGCAAGAGGGTCAGGGGTACGAGGGCTCAGCCCCCGCTCAGCCCCTCATCCCGGCATTCTCAAGGCCTCCGGACCACGCGATGTTCCCGCTCCCCCGCTTCACGGATCCGTCGCTCATGCCCCCCAGGCCACCCGGTGCTCCGCCAGCCTGGCGAGTACCGCGTGGTTCGCCTCCCAGCCGTCCGGGCTGTGTCCATTGGCCGCCTTCGGCGGCGTGCCGGACACCGTCCGGCGAGGAGGCGCCTGTCCGGCGTTCGTCGGCCCGCTTCAGGGATCCGTCGCTCATGCCCCCCAGGCCACCCGGTGCTCCGCCAGCCTGGCGAGTACCGCGTGGTTCGCCTCCCAGCCGTCCGGGAACTTCACCAGGGTTCCCAGCTGGACCGGTTCTGTGGACGGGTAGTCGTCGAGGAGGTCGCTCACGCCCGCGCGGCACACGACGATGCAGGCGTGGCGGTGGCGGGAGGCCAGGACGCAGAGGCGGCCCGTCTCCAGGTGGAAGGCGGTGGCGTCGGGGCGGCCGGAGAGAGGGTGGAGGACGACCGTGACGTCGTACTCACGGCCCTGGAGCCGGTTCGCCGTGTCGACGGTGACGTCCGTGACGCCCAGCTCGGCCAGTGCCGCCCGGACGGCCGCCGCCTGGTCGCGGTGGGCCGTGCCGACGGCGATGCGGTCGGGGGTGAGGGGCGCGGGCCGCGGGGAGCGCTCCGAGCGCGCCGCGCCCTCCCGGTCCAGCAGGCGCCGTACGACCGTCGCCACCGCCCGCACCGCCTCCGGGTCGGTGCGGGGCGTGTGCCGGGCGGGCAGCTCCAGCAGGCCCCAGCCCGACTCGGCGGCCGCGTCGATCACCCGGTCGGGGCCGGAGCCGTCCGAGGCGACCGCGAAGGACAGGCTCCGGTCGCCGTGGTCCGTGCCGCTGCGGAACGGTGTGTACGGGTAGAACGCGTCGGAGACCAGGGGCGCGGCCGACGCGGGCAGACGCCAGGAGACCGGCAGCCGGTGCTGCGGCAGTTCGGGGTTGTGGGCCAGAAGGGTGGTCACGGCGGAGGCGGAGGGGTCGTACGACAGTCCCGCCCACTGTTCGCCGCCGACGATCGAGAACGGGTCGAGCTGGCCGGGGTCGCCCACGAACAGGGCCCGCTCGAACAGGCCGGCGACGGCGAGGAGGGAGTCCGAGCGCATCTGGTACGCCTCGTCGACGATCGCGTGCCGCCATGGCTCGTCGACCTTCACATGCGCCCACTTGGCGGCGGTGGAGATCACGACCGGGAGGCCGGTGAGGTCACCCGCCTTCGCCGACTTGCGGACCTGCGGCAAGTCGTCCAGCGCCTTGTCGTACGGGTCGGCGTCGCTGCTGTGGAGGCGCCCGACGGGAAGTTCGGCGTTCTTCTCGGCGAGCCGCAGGACGAGATCGTCGACCTGCGCGTTCGTCTGCGCGACCACCATCAACGGGTGCCCCGCGTCCGCCAGTTCGAGGGCCGCCCGCACCACGAGCGTCGACTTGCCGGCGCCGGGCGGGGAGTCGACGACCACGCCTCGCGCGGTGCCGTGCAGGGTGTCGTGGAGGATCGCGTCGGTCGCCCGGGAGGCCGCGGTCCCGGGGTCGAGAACACCCTGGTCGGAAACCGTCGTCACAGCACGTCCTCCGCGGTCGTCGGGTCGGCGCTCTCCGCCACGGCCTCACCGGGCGGCCCGCCGTGCGTCCACGGCGTCTCCTCCGGGTCGGGCAGCTTGGGGCCGCCGCGCTGCTCGTGCTCGAAGAGGGTGAAGCAGAGCCGGTCGCCCTTCTCGGGGACCGATCCGGCCTCCGGCTCCTTGCCGCGGCCCATCCTGTCGAGGACCCGCAGCACCAGCAGGAAGCTGCCGTCGGGGGACTCCTCGTGGCCGACGAACTCGGTCGTCTGCGGCTTGCCGCCCAGCGAGCGGTACGCCTTCGCCCGCTCGCCGAGATGGGGGCGGTCGTCGGTGCGGACGGTGACCAGCGGGCGCGGACTGGGGCGCTTGCTCTCGCTGTACGCCATCACCACATCGGTGACCTCACCCGCGAACGCCTCCCCGGACAGCCGCCGACCCGCCATCACCAGCGGGTCGTCGAGGGCCTCCTGCGCCTCCAGACGGGCCTGTTCGCGCTCGCGCGAGGCCAGCTTGCTCGCGGCGGTCACCGCGTCGTCGCGGCGCGGCTGCGGGGGCTCGCCCGCGGTGATCCGGTCGCGGTGAGCGGTGAACGACCAGCGGTCGCGGGTCCACCGCCCCTCGACATGCGCGCCGACGGGGAGCGTGCGCAGCAGGTCCAGGCCGTCCCACACCTTGTCCCAGGTGGGCCGGGTCACGCTCGCGACGAGAGCGCGGATGTTCCGCTCGGCGTCGGTGAGTTCACCCAGCCGGTCGTCCGCCTCCAGACCGTCCTCGGCGGCGGCGAGGGCGGTACGCGCGCGGTCGTAGCGCTCGATGGCCGGGGCGAGGAGCTTGTTGTCGAACGCCGGGTCGGTGGCGGGGCCGGCGGGCGGGCAGAGCAGCCGGCCCCCGGGGTCGCGGGCGAGTTCGGCCCGCAGCGCCGCCTCGGCGCCCGTGCTTCCCTCCGGCGGGGCGATCCAGGCGAGCAGGGCGCCCAGATGCTGGTCCTCCAGAGTGGACTGGCCGGTGGCCCAGTGCCGGGACAGGACGTCGGTCATGGCGAGCAGCAGGGAGGAGCCGGGGACGCGGGCGCGCTCGCCGAAGTGGGTCAGCCAGCGGCCGAGGAGCGGTACGCGCGGGGGCGCGGGGTGCGGGGTCTCCGGGTCCTGCTCCGCCGTACGCCGGAAGCGCATGGAGCGGCCGAGGAGCCGTACGAAATCGGTGCCCGCGCGGGAGGGCACGATCAACTGCGGGGCGTCCGCGCACAGTTCGACCTCGACCTTGACCCGCTTGCCGGTCTCGGGGTCGGTCTCGTTGCGCTCGGCGGCCTCCACCTCGCGCGCGTACTCGTCGATGTACGGCAGGACGACGTCGGCGAGCTCGGCCAGGAACGCGAACCGCAGGTCGCGGTCGCGCGGCTGCGGTACGACGAGCAGGCGCGGCGCGTCCCGGTCGGTACCGACCAGCGCGCCGAGCGGGGCACCGGCCTCACCGGCGGTGGTCAGTGGCACGAGCACCAGGGGGCGGTCGGCGAGATGCCGGTGCCGGACGGTGGCGGCGGGCTGGGCGCGGCCGGTGGCGACGGCTTCGAGGCGGGCGAGGGTCGAGATCAGCGACATGGCGTGACCTCCCCGGCCGACTCGGCGTGTGCGGCCACGGGGGCGTGCGTGAGTCCGGTCATCCGGCCGCACCTCCCGCCGCCACGGCCCCGAGCGCCTCCGCCCGCAGCCGCGCCGCCCGCCGGAGGGCCGCCACCGCCGGGTCGTCCGGATCGCCGGCCTCCCCTCGGGCGGCCGCCAGGACGTCCGCCACCGTGGTGAGGCCGCCCAGTTCGGCGCGGACCGAGCGGCCCAGGGACGTCACCGCGCCCGACGCGCGGGAACGGTCTCGGCAGTGGAAGGCCAGTTCGCAGGCGGAGAGGCACTCGGGGGCGTAGGTCGCCGGGACCGACTCGACCGCGGAGGTGAGGTCGGCCGCGGGCAGGCCGGGGGAGAAGCAGGTGCCCTCGGGAAGGGTGTCGGCGATGTCCTCGACGCGGGTGAGCCGGGCCAGCTGCCGGCCGGTGACGGCGCGCTGCTTGCGGATGTCGACGGCCGAGGCGGTGGGGAGGTTGGAGAAGTCCTTGGGGCAGACGAGGAGGACGTGGGGGCTCACCTCCGGCACCGGGTCCAGCCGGGCGGCGACCTCCTCCAGGGCCAGCACGTACACCGCCGCCTGCCGGGCCGCCGCGCCGACCTTCGCCGGGTCGGCCGCACCGTCCAGCATCGGGAAGGACTTGATCTCCACGACCGTCCAGCGGCCGTCCGGGTGCACGACCACGGCGTCCGGCTCCAGGAAGGCGGGGGAGCCGGCCACGTCGAGGGCGAGCATGGGGTGGTCGAGGAGCGTCCAGGTGCCCGCGGCGGCGGTCGCCTCGCGCAGGGCGAGCGCGGTACGGGCGGTGCGGCCCTCGGGGCCGATCGCCGTGAGGTCGGGCACCTGCGCGCCGGCGGGCGGTTCGGCGCGACGGTCCAGCTTCTCGTGCACCAGCCGCAGCAGCTCCGCGCCGCCGTCCGCCTTGACCTTGGCCTCGAAGGCGTTGCCCCGCGTCAGCGCGAACTGCGACTGCCCGAAGGCGGACGGGGAGCCCAGCGCGCTCGCCAGGGCGGTCTTGTCCACCCCCGCGCCGTCCAGGAGCGCGCGGCGCCTGCACCCCGGGTTGGCGGCGAGGGCGGCCAGGGCGCGCGCGTCCAGCGCCTTGGCCGGTACCTCGGGACCGCGCAGCTCAGCGAGCCGCTGCCGGAGCGCCTTCCCCCGCGTCCGTGGGGGAGGCACCGGGCTCGGCCCTCGGTCCTGGCCCGGACCCGGCCCGGGACTCGCGCTGCCGTGGAAATCGCTCACCCGCGGAAGTCTGGCATCCGCCACTGACAATTGAGGAACCCGCGACCTGAGAGCCCCCTGTGGCGAAGGGCAACCGCTCCCTGATCCGGTCCGCGCCCCGCATCACATACGGCGTCAGGAACAGCCCCACCCCCATCACGGCCGCGCCCGCCACCGCGTCGAGGAAGTAGTGGTTCGCGGTGCCCATGACCACGATCGTCGTCAGCAGCGGATAGGCCACGGCGGCGACCTTCGTCGTACGCGTCCTGCCGTACCGCCACAGCATGACCCCGCACCACAGCGCCCAGCCCACATGCAGGCTCGGCATGGCCGCGTACTGGTTGGTCATGCCCCCGAGACCGCGCGGTGCGCTGGCCTCGCCGCCCCACCAGCCGTACGAGCTGTACTGGGCCATCGTGTCCACGAAGCCGTGGCTCGCGTCGAGGAGACGGGGCGGGCAGGTGGGCAGCAGGGTGAAGCCGATCAGGCCGAAGAAGGTCGACGTCATCAGCCAGGTGCGGGCCGCGCGGTAGTGCACGGCACGGGACCGGAACAGCCAGACCAGGATCGCGGGCGTGACCAGGTAGTGCAGCGACGCGTACCAGAAGTCGGCCGGCACGCCGAGCCACGACTCGCGCGTGAAGAGGCGGTTGAGCGGGTGCTCGGCGTTGATGTGCAGGAACTTCTCGATGCGCAGGATGTCCAGGCCGTGGTCGACGGCGCCGGTGCTGTTGCCGCGCGCCAGGAGCCGGCCGGCCGAGTAGCAGGCGTACACCAGCAGGATCAGCGGCAGCTCCGTCCACCAGCGCAGACGCACGCGCGGGGCCGCTTCCTCGATGCCCGGTGTCGTCTCGGTCTTCGGCATCCGATCGCCTCCCCCTTCATTCTCGCGTGGCGCCCGGTGGCCGGGGCGTGCTGATCGGTCGTGCCACTTTACGGCGTACGCGCGCGCCCTCCGTGGGGCGCCCTCGGTCACCGAAGACGCAGAGATCGGCCGCCGGGTTGCCCCCGGACAGCGTGCGCGATGATGGAGGGGTTCCGCCCCTGGTTTCTTCTGGAAAGGCCCCCTCCGCTCATGGCACCGCGCATCCTGCTGGCCCGGCACGGACAGACCGAGTGGTCACTGTCCGGCAAGCACACCGGCAGGACCGATGTACCGCTCCTGGAGGAGGGCCGCCGGGGCGCGAAGCTGTTGGGCGAGCGCCTGCACCGGGCGCCGTTCGAGGGGCTGGTGGACGTCGAGGTGCGGACCAGTCCGCTGGCACGCGCGCGTGAGACGTGCGAACTGGCCGGGTTCGGTGAGCGTGCGGCCTCCTGGGACACGCTGATGGAGTGGGACTACGGCGCCTACGAGGGCATGACGCCGGACGAGATCCAGGTGCTGCGGCCCGGCTGGCTCATCTGGCGGGACGGGGTCCCGGAGGGCGAGTCCCTCGCCGACGTCACCGCGCGGGCCGACGAGGTGGTGGCCTGGGCGCGGGAGGCCGACCGGGACGTGCTGGTGTTCGCCCACGGGCACATCCTGCGGTCGATCGGGGCGCGCTGGCTGGGCCTGCCGATCGACTTCGCGGCCCGGATCAGGTTGAACCCGACGTCCCTCTCGATCCTGGGATGGGCCTACGGGGAGCCGGCGCTCGAGACCTGGAACGACCTGGGGCACCTGGCCTAGGGCCTTTCTGGTGGATGTCCGCGGTGGAAGGAGCGGCGTCCGGTGCTTGCGATCGGCGTGCGGCATGGGGCCCCCGCTCGAGCGAAGCCGGGAGTGGGGGAGGGCGTGCCGGGCGCTGTGACGCCGCGGAGATCCACCAGAAGCGCCCTGGGGAGGGCTCGGCCGATGTCCCGGGCGGGTGGCTCAGGCCGTGCGTGGCAAGGAGGCGTGGCGTTCCAGGAAACCCGAGACGCCGGTCGCCCGGCGGTGTGGCAGCAGCACCCTCGCCGTGCCCGCGAGCATCGTCTGGATGCGGGAGGACTGGACCTGGTCGAGGAGGTCCAGGACGCGCATCCCGGCCGCCGCGGCCTCGTCCGGGCGGCCGCCCCGGGCCAGGTCGTCGGAGAGTTCCGCCGTGTACAGGGCGATGTTCCGGCTGAAGTGCGGGTCCTGGAGACGGGCCGCCTGCCGTGCGTGCCGGGCCGCGCGCCGCCAGTCGCCCAGCGTCGACCAGCACTGCGCCTCCAGGCCCTCCAGCTCGGCCTCTCCGTAGAAGCTCATCCACTCGGGGTCGGCGTCCGAGGGGCCCCGCTCGAAGAGGGCCTGCGCGCGGGCGAGTGCCTGCTCGCAGCCCGCCCGGTCGGCGAGCCCCGCCCAGCCGCCCGCCTCGCGCAGCGCGAGCAGGGACATCAGCCGGGCGGAGCCCAGGGGGCGCCCGACGCGCTGTGCGGCCTGCGCGGCCCGGACCGCCTCCCGCGGCCGTCCGGCGTCACGGGCGAGGAACGCCGTGTTGCAGAAGGCGTGCGCCTCCAGGGCGTCGTCGCCGGTCATCCGGGCGGTCGCGAGCGCCTCCGCGTAGTGCGAGCGGGCGTCGTCGAAGCGGCCGGAGTCATGGGCCAACCAGCCGACGGAGATGGCCAGTTCACCGGCGCCCGAGTGGAGTCTGTCCGCGGTCGCCTGCCGGGTCGCGCCGGCGTCCAGGAGCGCGTACGCGGCGCGCAACGGCGCCGACGCGCGCCGGTACAGGCCGTCCGCGCCGTGCCGGTCGTCGAGCAGCCGGATTCTGCGTACGGCGTCCTCGAGCGCGTACGCGTCGCTCGTCCCGGGCCGGCGGACGGCGCGTCCCGCCGCCGCGGCGTCGAAGGCGAGCCCGATGGGGCCCAGCGAGGCGGCGGCCACGGTGGCGCCCCCGCCGGTCATGAATGCGCGACGCAGCACGTCGCTCTCCTCGTAGTTGTCGTACGTCGGGTGGTTCTCGTGGTGCGCGTGGTGCACGTCCGGCTCGTCGTGCTCTCGGTCCTGCGTGCCGTACGGCTCCTCCCGCTCATACGGCTCGTACGCCCCCGGTGTCTCATCGGCCGTGTGGGTCCTGCGCCCGCGTACGGACGACCGGGGCGCGAAGCCCAGGTCGGTGAGGGTGCGGCCGGGGAACATGTGCAGGAACACCCGTTCGTACGCGTAGTTGGGGCAGCGGATCTCGCCCGCCTCCACCCGGCCCACATAGCGCGCGTCGCAGCTGACCCGCTCCCCGATCTCGCGCGCCGCGCGGCGCACCGCCGCGGCGAACTCGGCCGGCGAGCGCCTGCCGCGCAGCTGCCGGAAGGCGAGGTTGGGCCGGGGTGGTGGGGTGGGCATGGGCGGGGACGAGGTCGCCTCTGACGACGCCATGGCCGGGTCCTCTCGTGCGAACCGTCGAACCATGCCGGAATTGGGGTGAGTTGTTCGTGTGACACCCTGTTTCCGGCGGGCAAGAACGTACCCGCTGTGCCGGACCCGCCACGCAGGGTTTGCCTACAAACCGGATATCTCATCCGGGATCTGCCATGAACTGCCATCCTTTGTGGCTGACTTCCGCCGTAGCCGTTGACGGTCGCGAGCGTTTGACCCGGTGGACCGGGAGCCGCCCGACTCCCGACCCGCTTCGTTCAAGGAGGGGTTTTGTGGTGGAGACCGGGATGCGGACGACGATGCCATTGACGACGGAGCAGCTCACGGCGCCCTTGACGACGATGGGGCACCCGCCGACCCCGGACCACAGCGCGCCTCCTCTCCCCGAGGGCCCCTGCGATCTCGTCACCGTGCCGGCCCGGCAGGGTCTCGAGGCCGTCGACATCCTGCGGCGCGGGGCCTGCGACGCGGTGGGGCCCGTACTGCACGACGACGGCTGCGACACCCTCGGCTTCCTGGTGCCGCCCGGTACGGCCGCCGCGTGGGACGTCCCCGGCAGCACCTGTACGGAGACCGACGGGCGGGGGCTGAGCCTGAACCCCGAGCCGCCCGTGGAGGGCTCGGACTGGCTGCTGCCGCCCGGCGAGGCGGACCTCGCGACCGACCCGGCCGTGCTGCGGCAGGCCCTGGGGGAGGCGGCGCGGCTGATCGAGGCGGCGGACAACTGCCGGTGACCGTCGCCGCGCGGGCGGCCCCGCTCGCGGCCGTCGATAATGGGTCAATGGGAAAGTCCAGGAACCCCCGGCGGAACGGTGCCGGCGCCGAACCCGTCGTCGAGACCGTCGACGGTGGGCTCGCCGAGCTCATACCCGACCGGGACCGGGCGCGGGCCTGGACGCTGCTGATCGACGGGGCGCCGCAGTCGCACGTCGATCTGGACGAGCCCTCCTACCTCTCCTTCGAGTACCAGCGCCGCCTCGGGCATGTGATCGACCTCGCCGCACCTCCCGGCAAGCCCGTGCACGCCGTGCACCTCGGCGGGGGCGCCCTCACACTCGCCCGCTATGTCGCCGCCACC
The DNA here is from genome assembly GCF_040605395.1 of Streptomyces sp. NPDC005648. Classification (NCBI taxonomy): domain Bacteria; kingdom Bacillati; phylum Actinomycetota; class Actinomycetes; order Kitasatosporales; family Streptomycetaceae; genus Streptomyces; species Streptomyces sp. NPDC005648. The sequence continues at coordinate 24,198 of NZ_JBEXCS010000079.1, forward strand.
CGCCCCCGCTCCACCCAGCAGGTCGTCGAACGCGACGCGGCCCTCGTCCAACTGGTGCGCAGGCGGCTGCCGTTGGACCAGAACGCCCGGATCAGGGTGCGTGCCGTGGACGCCCGGGAAGGGCTGGCCAAGGTCCTCGACGGCTGGGCCGACCTCGTCATCGCGGATGTGTTCAGCGGCGCCCGCACCCCCGCCCACCTCACCTCGACCGAGTTCCTCGACGAGGTCCGCCGCACCCTCCGCCCCGGTGGGGTCTACGCCGCCAACCTCGCCGACGGTCCGCCGCTGGCCCACCTCCGCGGCCAGATCGCCACCGCCGCCGACCGCTTCCCCGAACTCGCCCTGGTCGCCGACCCGACCGTGCTGCGCGGCAAGCGGTTCGGCAACGCGGTCCTCGTCGCCTCCGACACCCCGCTGCCGGTCGCGGAACTCACCCGCAGGGCGGCGGGCGATCCGCACCCCGGCCGCGTCGAACACGGCCGCCCACTGGTCGACTTCACCGGAGGGGCCGCGCCGGTCACGGACGCGGCGGCGGTCGCCTCCCCGGCGCCACCGCCCTCGGTGTTCCGCTAGAGCGGTTTCCCGAACTCCGGGCCGACGGTCGGCACGCTTCGGGTGGACCCTAGTAGTTGCCCACCTCCACATGGGGCGGCCCGTCGTGCCACGTGCAGATCACCGAGACCTTGTTCGTGCCGGAGGTGAACTCCACGCGGATCCAGGTGTCCGTCTTCCACGTCTGCATCGACCAGCCGGCCGCCGGGGTCGCCATCACGAGCGACGCCGTGGTCTCGCCGAGGTCGAAGACCGCCCGCCCGCCGTCGGTGTCATAGCTCTTGACCTGGCCGGAGGCGGTGGGGGAGCCGGCCGGGGCGGGGCTGCTGGGCGCCGGTGTCCGCGACGCGGCGGGTGTGGGCGTCGGGGACGGCCTGCCCGCCGGGGTCCGCGACGGAGCGGGGCCCGCCGTCGACGACGCCAGCGGCTTCGACTCCTGTGTGGTCGCGTCGGCCGCCGTGATCGGCAGGGCGCGCGGCGGGTCGTACGCCGTGCCCGCCATCACCGTGTGGACACCCCACCACGACAGCGTGACCGCCGCGCCCGTGGCGAGCGACCAAGCCAGCATGTGTACGAGTCCTCTGCGCATCGCGGGCCATATTGCCTCACCCGCCCCACGGGCCGCACTCGGTCGGGAGTTGTCCACAGGCCCGGATGCGACCCGCCCGCATGGCGTACGGTGCCGCGCATGGCAAGTGTGCTCGTGGTCGAGGACGACCAGTTCGTACGCTCGGCGCTGATCCGGCACCTGACCGATGCCGCGCACACCGTGCGCAGTGTGGGGACGGCGCTGGAGGCGCTGCGCGAGGTCGCCCATTTCCGTTTCGACGTGGTCGTCCTCGACCTCGGACTGCCCGATCTGGACGGGTCCGAGGCGCTGAAGATGCTGCGCGGGATCACCGACGTACCGGTGATCATCGCCACCGCGCGGGACGACGAGACGGAGATCGTCCGCCTGCTGAACGCGGGCGCGGACGACTACCTCACCAAGCCCTTCTCGGTAGAACACCTGTCGGCGAGGATGGCGGCGGTGCTACGGCGGTCCCGTACCGCCCCCGGCGACGTCCCGCCCTCCTCCGTCCTGCGCGTCGGCGGCCTGACCGTGGACCCCCTGCGCCGCCAGGCGGAACTCGACGGCACGCGACTTGACCTCACCCGCCGGGAGTTCGACCTGCTCGCCTTCCTCGCCCGGCGCCCGGGCGTCGTCGTACCGCGCAAGGAGCTGCTCGCCGAGGTGTGGCAGCAGTCGTACGGCGACGACCAGACCATCGACGTCCATCTGTCCTGGCTGCGGCGGAAGCTGGGCGAGACGGCCGCGCGACCGCGCTATCTGCACACGCTGCGGGGCGTCGGGGTGAAGCTGGAGCCGCCGAGCGCATCGGAGCCGCCGCGATGAGATGGGCACTGGTCAAGGTCTGTCTGGCGGTCACCGCCATGGTCGTGGTCGCCTTCGCCGTGCCGCTCGGGCTGGTCATCAGGGAGATGGCCCGGGACCGCGCCTTCTCGAACGCCGAACGGCAGGCCGCCGCGGTCGCCCCGGCGCTGTCCATCACCACCGAACGCGACCAGCTGGAGCGGGTCGTCGCCTCGGCCGGCTCGGACTCCGGCATGGCCGTGCACATCCCGGCGGCGGGGGCCCAGGCGGCCGTCGACATCGGCCGGCAGCGCGCCGCCGACCAGGACATCGCGACCGTACGGAAGCTGGGGCGCGCCTCCACCACCGAGGTCGCCGGGGGCTCCACCCTGCTCTCGCCGGTGGCGCTCAGCTCCGGCGCGATCGCGGTCGTCGAGGTCTTCGTGCCCGAGTCCGAGGTCAGCAACGGGGTCGGCACGGCCTGGGCGGTGCTCGCGGGCGTCGGCGTGGCGCTGATCGTCGGATCCGTCGCGGTCGCCGACCGGCTGGGCGTGCGGATGGTGCAGCCGGCCCAGCGGCTGGTCGAGGGCGCGCACGAACTGGGGGAGGGCAAGCTGGGTTCCAGGGTGCCGGAGGAAGGGCCGACCGAACTGCGGCTCGCGGCGGTCGCGTTCAACTCCATGGCCGACCAGGTCGTACAACTCCTCGCCAATGAGCGGGAGTTGGCGGCCGATCTGTCGCACCGGCTGCGTACGCCGCTGACCGTGCTGCGGTTGAACGCGGCCTCGCTCGGAGAGGGGCCCGCCGCCGACCAGACGCGGGCCGCCGTCGCCCAGCTGGAGCGCGAGGTCGACACCATCATCCGCACCGCCCGGGACGCCAAACCGCAGACCGCGGCGGCCGGGCCCGGCGCCGGGTGCGACGCGGCCGAGGTGGTGCGCGAGCGGATGGGGTTCTGGTCGGCGCTCGCCGAGGACGAGGGCCGCAAGTGGCGGGTGGCCGGGGCCGACCGGCCGGTGCGGATACCCGTGGCCCGGGCCGACCTCGCGGCCGCGCTGGACGCGCTGCTCGGCAATGTCTTCCGGCACACCGCCGAGGGCACCGCCTTCGCGGTCGACGTGCACAACGGCGAGGACGCGGTGATCGTGCTCGTGTCCGACGCGGGCCCCGGGATATCCGACCCCGAGGCGGCGATGGCCCGCGGGCGGGGCTCGGGGCACGACGGCTCGACGGGGCTCGGCCTGGACATCGTCCGCCGTCTCGCCGAGTCCACCGGCGGCGACGTACGGATCGGCTCGTCCGTGCTGGGCGGGACCGAGGTGCGGATCTGGATCCAGCTGGACGGGCGGGAGCGGTCGCCCGGCGGGCGGGGGCACCGGTCGGCGCGGCGGCGCAGACAGAGCAAATTGGTCTCTACCTTTAACCGTCCCCGATCCCTTCCTTAAGCGCACCCTAAGATCCCCAACCCTCGTCCGGATCAGGCACTTTGCCCGTTTCCGGCTCGCTAGCGTGCTGCCGCACCCACCCCGGGAATCCCCCGTGAACAGCGAAGGCAGGCACGCGCATGAGCACGCACCGGCGCAAGGTCAGCGGCAGGAACAAGGCGATCGGCTCTCTCGTGGCCGCGGCCGTCGTGGGCGGTGGCGCCCTGCTCCTCACCGGCACCGCGCAGGCGGCCGGCGTGGCCGCCGCTTACACCAGGACCAGTGACTGGTCCACGGGTTACACCGCGCAGTACGTCGTGACGAACAACAGCGGCGGCCCGGAGAAGACCTGGAAGCTGGAGTTCGACCTGCCGTCGGGCGCCCGGCTCAGCTCCCTCTGGAACGCCGAGTCCAGCGTCAGCGGACAGCATGTCACCGTGACGCCGGCCAAGTGGGACACCGACGGTCTCGCGGTGGGCAAGTCGGTCACCGTCGGCTTCGTGGTCAACGGCAGCGGCGATCCGAGTGGTTGCCGTATCGACGGAGCCTCGTGTTCGGCGGACGGCGGCGCGACACCGGAGCCGAGCGGCCGCCCGACGCAGTCGCCGACCCCCACCCCGACGCCCACCACCCCGACCGCGACGCCCACACAGCCGGCGACCCCCACGCCCACGCCGACCCCGTCCCAGAGCACCGGCACCGGCACCACGGCGAGCGCCGGCTTCGCGCCCTACGTGGACACCTCCCTCTACCCGGCGTTCGATCTGCTCGCGAGCGCCGACGCGACCGGCGTGAAGACCTACAACCTGGCCTTCGTCACCGACGGCGGGGGCTGCACGCCCAAGTGGGGCGGGGTGACGGACCTCGGCAGCGACGGGGTCGCCTCCCAGATCGGCTCGCTCCGGGCGAAGGGCGGTGACGTCCGTGTCTCCTTCGGCGGCGCCTCCGGCTCCGAACTGGCGACGACCTGCTCCTCGGCGGACGCGCTGGCGGCGGCGTACGGGAAGGTGGTGGACGCGTACAAGCTGACCAAGGTCGACTTCGACGTCGAGGGCGGCGCGCTGCCCAACACCGCCGCCAACACCCGGCGCGCCCAGGCGATAGCGAAGCTCCAGGCCGCGCACCCCGGCCTGGATGTCTCCTTCACCCTCCCGGTGATGCCCGAGGGCCTCACCCAGGACGGCGTGAACCTGCTCTCCGACGCCAAGTCCAACGGCGTGCGGACCGGCACCGTCAACATCATGGCCATGGACTACGGCGCCTCGTACAGCGGCGACATGGGTACCTACGCCGAGCAGGCGGCCACCGCCACCCAGGCCCAGGTCAAGAGCGTGCTGGGCCTCTCCGACAGCGCGGCCTGGAAGACGGTCGCCGTCACCCCGATGATCGGTGTCAACGACGTCTCGTCCGAGATATTCAAGGTCGACGACGCCACCCAGCTGGTGGGCTTCGCCAGGTCCAAGGGCCTGGGCGGCCTGTCGATGTGGTCGGCGGCGCGGGACAAGCAGTGCGACGGCGGCGCGAAGAACTCCGCCGAGGCCACGTGCAGCTCGATCGTCCAGGACAGGTTCGCGTTCTCGAAGGCGTTCGGGGCGTTCAACTAGGCCGCGGACAAAGGCACCGGGAGAGAAGCCACGGGGGCACCGGGCAGGTGCCCCGTCCCGTCGTCGGATATTCGGGCGTGGAGGCCGGGTGCGCGGGGTCAAGGTGGGCGGATGCTGCTGTATCTGACCGGATCGAGCTGCTCGGGCAAGACCACGATCGCGTGCGCCGCGGCTCGGCGCTTTCCGGAGCTGGCCTTTCATGACGTGGACGAGTCCGGTGCCCCGCGTGACGCCCCGAGCGAGTTCTGGGTGCGTCGCGCTCTGGAGTGTCAGGAGCGCGGCACCGACCTGCTGGTGACCGGGCAGGCGCCCCTGGGCGAGGTGCTGGCCGCGCCGTCCGCGCCGCTGCTGGACGGCATCGCCATGTGCCTGGTCGACGTCGCCGACGACGAGCGCCGGGAACGGCTGGAGCGGCGCCAGCCGGGAACGTGGGACGCGCCGGCCGTCGACGCGTTCCTGAACTGGGCCGACTGGCACCGGGGTCACGCGCGCGACCCGCGCCACCGGCCGGAGGTCCTCGTCGAGAGCGGCCGTCAGGGGCCGGCATGGCACCGGTGGGCCGGCTGGGTCGCCGGGGACCCGCGATGGTCCGTCCAGGTGCTCGACACCACGGGCAGGCCGATCGACCGCTCCGTGGCCGCGGTCGAGGCCTGGATCACGGACCGGCGCGCCGCACGCACCGCCGGACTGCTTCCGCTCGGACGCGGCTGGGACACCCGCTGAACGGGGGCCGTCCCCTTCCGTGCGAACGGACAACCGGGGCGCGGCATCCCCCCTCGGCATGCCGCGCCCCGCCCCCCGGTCATGGGCCCCTACGGGGCGGTCTCCACCGGTGGCAGGGTGCCGGTCCGGGCCGCCTGCCCGTACCACAGGGCGCTCGACTTCGGTGTGCGGGTGAGGGTGGCGTAGTCGACGTAGACCGCGCCGAAGCGCTTGTCGTAGCCGTACGCCCACTCGAAGTTGTCCAGCAGGGACCACAGGTAGTAGCCCCGCACGTCCGCGCCGTCGGTGAGGGCGCGGCGGACCGCGGAGAGATGGCCGTGGAGGTAGGCGATGCGCTCCGGGTCGTGGACCTTGCCGTCCGGGTCGGGCTTGTCGTCGTAGGCCGCGCCGTTCTCGGTGATGTAGAGGGGCAGGCCGGGCGCCTCACGGGTGTAGCGCATGATCAGCTCGTGCAGGCCCGTCGGGTCGATCGTCCAGCCCATCTCCGTGCGCTCGCCCGGGGTCTGGTGGAAGGCGACGTCGTCGGCGCCGGGCCACGGGGAGTAGGAGCTCGCGCCGTGGCCGTCGGTGCGCGGGCCGGCCGGGGGCGCGTCGGCGGCCGAGACCAGGGTCGGCGTGTAGTAGTTGAGACCCAGCGCGTCCAGCGGCTGGTTGATCGTGCGCAGGTCGCCGTCGAGGACGTACGACCAGTCGGTGATCAGCTCCGTTGCCGAGAACAGGGTCTCCGGGTACGCGCCGCGCAGGATCGGCCCGTGGAAGACACCGTTCGCCAGGTCGTCGATCTTCTGGACCGCCGCCAGGTCCGCGGGGTCGGAGGGCGAAAGGGGGCGTACCACCGAGGAGTTGAGGCTGATGGCGACCGAGTTGCGGGCCGGCATCACCGAGCGGAGCGCCGAAGTGGCCAGGCCGTGCGCCAGGTTGAGATGGTGGGCGGCGCGCAGGGACGCCTCGGCGTCGGTGCGGCCCGGGGCGTGCACCCCGGAGGCGTAGCCCAAAAAGGCGCTGCACCAGGGCTCGTTGAGGGTGATCCAGTTCTCCACCCGGTCGCCCAGCGCCTCGCCGACGATCCGCGCGTAGTCGGCGAACCGCAGTGCCGTGTCCCGCTCCGGCCAGCCGCCCGCGTCCTCCAGCTCCTGCGGCAGGTCCCAGTGGTAGAGGGTGATCGCCGGCTTGATGCCGTGGGCGAGCAGTTCGTCGACCAGACGGCGGTAGAAGTCCAGGCCCACCTGCACGGCCGGGCCCCGGCCGGTGGGCTGCACCCGTGACCAGGAGATCGAGAAGCGGTACGCGGACAGGCCCAGGTCGGCCATGAGCGCCACGTCGTCGCGGTAGCGGTGGTAGTGGTCGACAGCGATGTCACCGTGCTCACCGCCGACGGTCTTGCCCGGCGTATGGCTGAAGGTGTCCCAGATCGAGGGCGTACGGCCGTCCTCCCGCACCGCCCCCTCGATCTGGTACGCGGAGGTCGCCGCGCCCCAGAGGAAGGCGGGAGGAAAGGTCACCGGGGTGGCCGGCGTCGCGGGTTGAGGCATGGAAGCGCTCCCAAAAAAGGTCGTCAGGACCGAAGGGTCGGAGGAGGGAGGGGTGGGGAGAGGAGGGGAAGGGAGGGGGCCGAGGCGGCGCTGACGCGGCCCCCGAAGCGGAACTGCCGTACGGACTCAGCCCTTGACCGCGCCCTGCATGATGCCGCCGACGATCTGCTTGCCGAAGATCGCGAACACCAGCAGCAGCGGCAGTGTGCCCAGCAGCGCGCCTCCCATGATCAGGGACTGGTCCGGTGTGTAGCCGCGGCCCAGGCCCGCCAGGGCGACCTGCACGGTCGGGTTGCCGTTCTGGGTGAGGACCAGGAACGGCCACAGGAAGTCGTTCCAGGACTGCACGAACATCAGCATGCCCAGGACGGCCATCGCGGGACGCGCCGCCGGGAACACGATGTGCCAGACCACCCGCCAGCTGCTCGCGCCGTCCACCCGCGCCGCCTCGATCAGCTCGTCCGGCAGCGCCTGGATCAGGTACTGCCGCATGAAGAACACACCGAACGCGCTCACCAGCGAGGGGAAGATGACCGCCTGCAGTTGGTCGGCCCAGTTCAGCTTGGCGACCATCATGTACAGCGGGATGACGCTCAGCTGCGGCGGGACCATCATCGTGCCGATCACCATCAGCATCAGGATGTTGCGGCCCTTGAAGCGCAGCTTGGCGAAGGCGAACCCGGCGACCGTCGACAGGACCACGACCGTCACGGCCGAAGTCCCCGCCACGATCGTCGTGTTGACGAAGGCCTTGCCCAGGTTGGCCTCGTTCCAGGCCACGTTCATGTTGTGGAAGAGGTTCCCGCCGAACCAGAACGGCGGCGGGGTCTGGGCCAGCCGGTTGTTGTCGCGGGAGGCGGCGATCGCCGTCCACACCAGCGGGAAGAGCGAACCGATGGAGAAGAGGATCAGGATGGCGTAGGCGATGGGGCCCGCGTGCAGGGTGCCGCCCGCCCGCGCCGCCTTGGAACGCCTCTGGCGGCGGGACTCCTTCGGGGCGGTGCCCACGGGGGTCGTCAGTGTCGTCGTCACGGCCGGTACTCCTAACTACTGGCGCGCAGCCGGCGCGAGATGACGTAGTTGACGATCCCGATCACGATCAGGATCAGGAACATCGTCCAGGCGATCGCCGAGGCCCGGCCCAGGTGCATGTTCACCCAGCCCTGCTCGTACAGATACAGACCGAGCGTCTGGAACTGGTGCTCCGCGCCGCCGGACGCCCCCTTGTTCGCGTCGAAGATCAGCGGCTCGCCGAACACCTGGCTCGCCCCGATGGTCGACACGACACAGGTGAACAGGATCGTCGGGCGCAGCTGGGGCAGCGTCACATGGATGAACTGCCGCCAGCGGTTCGCGCCGTCCAGGGCCGCCGACTCGTACAGATCGGTCGGGATCGCCTGCATCGCCGCCAGGTAGATCAGCGCGTTGTAGCCGGTCCACCGCCAGATGATGATGGTCGAGACCGCGATCTGCGAGGGCCACTTGTCGTTCTGCCAGTCGATCTTGCCGATGCCCACGTAGTGGAGCGCCCAGTTGATCATGCCGTAGTCGCGGCCGAACAGCAGGACGAAGACGAGGGAGGCCGCGGCGATCGAGGTCGCGTACGGCGCGAGCATGATGACCCGGTAGAAGGTCGAGGCGCGCAGCTTGTAGTTGAGGATGTGCGCGAGGCCCATCGCCATCGCCAGCTGCGGAACCGTCGAGATGATGCCGATCGTCAGCGTGTTGCGTGCCGCGTTCCAGAAGAAGTCGTCGTCGAAGATCCGGGTGTAGTTGTGCAGACCCGCCCACTGCATGTCGTTGGGCGCGGTCAGCTCCACCGTGTGCAGCGAGGCCCACGCCGTGTAGATCAGCGGGAACAGGCCGAAGGCGACGAAGAGCAGGAAGAACGGGGAGATGAACCCGTACGGGCTCCACCTGAGGTCCCGCTGCCAGCGACGCGAGAGACGGGCGCGGCGCCGCCGCTCCGCCTCCGTGGGTTCGGCGGGCGGGCGGGCCGGGGCCGCGCCCCCCTCCTTCGCGGGGGGCGCGGCGATGTCGTGCCGGGTGGCCATGCCGGTCACTTCTCCAGGTTGTTGTCGATGGTCTTCGTCGCGGTCGCCCACGCCTCGGCCGCCGACTTGCCCTTGGTGACCAGGATGACGCCGTTGTCCGTCAGACCCTGCTGCACGATCTGGTCCTTCGGGCCGATGACCTGCGTCGGGATGGCCTTGGCGGCGTCGGCGAAGATCTTGCCGATCGGCGCGTCGGCGGTCATGGCGTTCTTCGCGTCGGTGACGAGCGGCAGGGTGTACGAGCCCGGGGTGCTCGGGAAGCTGCCCTGCACGCTGAACAGCTTCGCCAGCTGGGCGGGCGCGGTCAGCCACTGGGCCAGCTTCTCGGCCTCGGTGACGTTCTTGCCGCTCTTGGGCACGGCCAGGAAGGTGCCTCCCCAGTTGCCGGCCTTCGGCGGTGCGGCCACGTCCCACTTGCCGGCCGCCTCGGGCTTCGACTGGCCCTTGAGGTAGCCGAGCATCCACGGCGGGCAGGCGATCGCGGCGAACTTGCTGTTGGCGATGGTCGAGTTCCAGGCCGGCTGGAACTGGGTCTGCGGCTGCGTCAGTCCTTCCGAGGCGGCCTTGGCGGTCAGGTCGAAGGCGCTCTTGATCGCCGGGTTCGACTTGTAGATGACCTTGCCGGAGGTGTCGTAGAACTTCTCCTGGTTGCTGCTGATCATCGCGTTCAGCAGACCGCCGGGGGAGTCCATGAAGTAGGTGCCCGCGGGGGCCTTCTTCTTGTACGACTCACCGGCCGTGACGAGCTTCTTCCAGTCGCCCGCCCACAGCTGGCCGACCTTGTCGCGGTCGGTCGGCAGACCGGCCTGCTGGAAGAGGTCCTTGCGGTAGCAGATCGCCATCGGGCCGATGTCGGTGCCGAGGCCTATGGTCTGGCCGTCCTTGGTGGTGGCCTGCTGCCACTTCCAGTCCAGCCAGTCGCTCTTGTTCACGCCGGCGACCTTGGAGAAGTCCACGAACTTGCTCGCGAAGGTCTGGGTCGCCTCGGCGATGTTGCCGACTTCGATGGCCTGGATGTCCTGGAGACCACTGTTGGTGGTGAGGTGGTTGACGAGGGCCGGGTAGTAGACCTCGTTGCGCTCGACCACGTTCTCCTGGATCTTGATGTTGGGGTGGAGCTTCTCGTACTCGGTGTAGAGACCCGCCTCCTTGAAGCCCTGGGTGCCGAAGAGGCCCAGTGTGATGGTGGTCTTGCCCTTGCTACCGCCACCGTTCGACGAGTCCGACTTGCCACCGCTGTCGTCGGCACAGCCGGCCAGCAGCCCCGCGCCCAGCGTCGCGACGGCCGCGAGGACCACCGTCTTGCGGGCGGTTCGGGTACTTGCTCGCATTGCGTCCTCCTGTTGCCCTGACGTGCCGACCCCCCGGCCAACTGCTTTGTTGGGCCCGTTTGTTCACGCTGCGGCTCGGGCGGGGAACGTGCGGGATGTGTATGTGTCAGGTACCGTGGGAGCGCTCCCACAGGTGATGTGTTGAAGGTTCGTCGGTTCGAGCGGGGGTGTCAAGGGAGCAGACGCCGAGATATGCGTTCAGTTATCAGGCCGTTAAGTGGAACAACGGAGTCCGTGACCGGGTCCCTTTGCAGGGGTTCCGGCCCGGGAACGCTTGCCCCCGGCGGCCGTCACCGCAGCTGGCGGGGCTGTTAGATTCCAGCCAACGTAGGTCCATGGGAGGGCGGAGCCAATGGCAACAGGCCACGGAGCGCGGAGCCGGAGCGGGGGTCGGCCCACCCTCGAGGAGGTCGCCGCGCGCGCCGGTGTCGGCCGCGGCACGGTCTCCCGGGTGATCAACGGCTCGCCCAGGGTCAGCGACGCGACCCGCGCGGCGGTGGAGGCCGCGGTCGCGGAACTCGGCTACGTCCCCAACACGGCGGCCCGCGCCCTCGCCGCGAACCGCACGGACGCGATCGCGCTGGTCGTCCCCGAGCCGGAGACCCGCTTCTTCGCGGAGCCGTACTTCTCCGACATGCTCAAGGGTGTGGGCGCGGAGCTCTCCGAAACGGAGATGCAGCTGCTGCTGATCTTCGCGGGCAGCGACCGTGAGCGCCGGCGGCTGGCCCAGTACCTCGCGGCGCACCGTGTGGACGGGGTGCTGCTGGTCTCGGTCCACGCGGACGACCCCCTGCCCGATCTGCTGGCCCAGCTGGAGATCCCGGCGGTCATCAGCGGCCCCCGCTCGGCCGGCGAGACCCTGACCTCCGTGGACTCCGACAACTACGGCGGCGGCCACTCGGCCGTGGAGCACCTGCTCTCCCGGGGCCGCCACAAGATCGCCCACATCACCGGCCGCCTCGACGTCTACGGCGCCCAGCGCCGCGTCGACGGCTACCGGGACGCCCTGCGGGAGGCGGGGCAGGAGGTGGACGAACGGCTGATCGAGCCGGGCGACTTCACCGAGGAGGGCGGGCGCCGGGCGATGACGAATCTGCTGGCCCGCTGCCCCGACCTGGACGCGGTCTTCGCCGGCTCGGACGTCATGGCGGCGGGCGCCCGCCAGGTGCTGCGCGAGGAGGGCCGCCGTATCCCCGACGACGTGGCCCTCGTCGGCTACGACGACTCGGCCATCGCCCGCCACATGGACCCGCCCCTCACCAGCGTCCGCCAGCCCATAGAGGAGATGGGCCGCCGCATGATCGACCTCCTCCTGGAGGAGATCGCGGACCGGCGCCCCGCGGTCTCCCGGGGCCTGGAACGACGCCAGGTGGTCCTGGCGACGGAACTGGAGACTCGGGCGTCGTCGTAGGGGGCGGCTCGGGGGCGGGTGCCTCGGTGGGCGCGGCCTTGCGGGGTTGCGTCGCGTCGGGTGGCTTTGGTGGCCGAGGGCATGGTGGGCGCGGCCTGCTGGGGTTGGCGGCGCCGGGTGGGTTCGGAAGTCGGGGGCGCGGTGGATGCGGCGGGGGGCAAGGTCGCGTCGGGGGTTTTGGAAGGCGGGGGCTCGGGGGGCGCGGCCCTGCCGGGTTGCGTTATGGCTGGTGGTTTTCGGGGGGTCTGGTGAGGGGGAGGTGCCAGCGGCGTTCGTCGGTTCGGGTCTTGTCGGTGGGGGTGAGACCTGCCGCTCGGGCCACCGCTTCCGAGGCGTGGTGGTCGGGGTGGATGTGGGCGATGACCGTGTGCAGCGTGGGCTGGTTCCGGAGGTGGGCCACGAGTGCTCGGGCCGCCTCCAACGCGTAACCCCGCCCCTGCCACGGGGTGCCGACGACCCAGGCGATCTCCGCGGTGGCGCCGGTGACCGTGGCCTGGACGGTGCCTACCAGGCGGGCGTTCTCACGGAGGCCGAGGACCCAGTTGCACCAGGAGACGGACGGGTCGGGGGAGCCGGCCACGAGACGCTCGTAGCGGAGCCTGAGGGCCTCGGGGGACGCCGGGCTGCCGCCGATGAACGAGTGCAGGGCCGGATCGGCCAGGACGGCGGCCATCTCCGGGGCGTGTTCCACGCGGAGGGGGAGGAGGTCCAGGCGGGGGGAGCGGAGGGTGCCGGTGGTCATGGCCATGAGACCGAGCCCCACACCCCGGCCGTGAGCCCAGGATCTGTGTCCGTCGCAGGCATGGGCCCCGCTCCCGGATCTGTGTCCGTCGCAGGCATGGGCCCCGCTCCCGGATCTGTGTCCGTCGCAGGCATGGGCCCCGCCCCCGGATCCGTGTCCGTCGCAGGCATGGGCCCCGCCCTCGGATCCGTGTCCGTCGCATCCTGGTCAGCCGTTCGGATTGTCCGTCGCGTCACAGTACCCTGAGCTACCGGACAGACCGGGGCCGTAGACCCGGCCGATGGGGGGACCGTGGAGTTCATCGGTCGGGATGGACAGCTGGATCTGTTGCGCCGGCTGCTGGCCGAGCCGCGGAGCCAGGACAGCGCGGTGCTGGTGCGCGGCGCGCCCGGCATCGGGAAGACGGCGCTGCTCGACGAGGCCGCCGCCCTGGCCCAGGCACTCGGGCACCAGGTCCTGCGCACCAGCGGGGCCGAGGCCGAGAGCGACATCCCCTACGCCGGTCTCCAGCTCGTCCTGCGCCCACTGGCCGCGGGAGCCGCCGAACTCGCCGCGCCGCACCGCCAGGCCCTGGACACCGCGCTCGGACTCGCCGGGGCCGGTGTCCCCGACGTCCACCTGGTGGGACTGGCGGTCCTCAACCTCCTCGCCGACGCGGCCGCCCTCGCACCGGTGCTGGTCCTGGTCGACGACGCCCACTGGCTCGACGACGCCACCGCCAGCGTCCTGGCCTTCGTGGCGCGCAGGGTCGCCACGGAGCCGGTGGTCGTCGTGGGAACCGCCCGCGAGGGCTACCGGTCGCGGCTGAACTCCGACGAACTCACCTCCCTGACCCTGGGCCCGCTCACCGACGGCCAGGCCACGCGACTCCTGGCGGACCGCGCCCCCGACCTTCGGCCGACCGCGCAGCGCCGCCTGCTGGCCGAGGCCGCCGGCAACCCCCTGGCCCTGACCGAGCTCTCCCGCACCCTGCGCGCGTCGGCCGACCCGCACATGGACCGACTACCGCTCACGGAACGGCTCGAACGGGCCTTCACCGACCGCCTGGAGACCCTGCCCGGCATCACCCGCAGCCTGCTGCGGATCGCCGCCCTCGACGACAGTCCCTCGCTCCCCGAGATCTACCGCGCGACCCGGCACTTCACCAGTGCGACGGCGGGAACCGCGGAACTCGACCCGGCCGTGCGGGCCCGGCTCGTCCAAGTCGTCGGTACGGAACTGCGGTTCGGGCATCCGCTGATGCGGTCCGCGATCCACCAGACCATGCCCACCGACGTCCGCCACGCCGCCCACGCCGCGCTCGCCGCCGTACTCGACGAACACCCGGACCGCCGGCTGCGGCACCTGGCCGCCGCGGCACAGGCACCTCAGGAGACGGTCGCCGCCGCGTTGGAGGACGCCGCCCACCGGGCGGCACGCCGTGGCGGCATCGCGGCGGCCGTCACCACGCTCGAACAGGCCGCCGGGCTCAGCGAGGACGCCGACCGCAGGACCGAACGGCTGCTGCGCGCCGCGGACTTCGCCGTAGAACTCGGCCGCCCCGAGACCGTGACCCGGCTGCTGGACCAGGCGCTCACCGGGCCCCTGTCGCGGCGGCAGCACGCCACGGTCGTCTGGCTGCGCGGCAGCTTCGACGAGGGACTGCACAGCCACTCGGCCGGCGCCCACTCCCTGACGGCGCTCGCCGAGGAGATGGCCGGGGAGGACCGTACGCTGGCGCTGCGGATCCTGTGGAGCGCCGCCCAGTTGTGCTTCTGGTCCGACCCGGGCGCCGAGGGCCGCCGCACGGTTCTGCGGACCGTGGAGCGGCTGGAGCTCGACGAACTCGATCCGTGGCGGCTCGCCATCTGCGCCTACGCCGCGCCGGTCGAACGCGGTGCCTTCGTCCTGGACCACGCCCGGCACGTCGCCCTGAAGGAGGGCGACGACGGCCGCGCCTACCGCATGCTCAGCACCGCCGCGCTGCTGGTCGGCGGCTTCGACCTGGCGCGGGCCTTCTCGGCGGCCGGCGGCGCGCCGCTGCGTGCCCAGGGGCGCCTGGGGCTGCTGGCCCGGACGGTCGGCGCGGACGCGTGGAGCGCTCTCGTGGTCGGTGACCTCGGCGCGGCGATCGCCGCGACCGAGGAGTCACGCAGGCTGGCGCGCGAGACCAGCCAGACCATGATGTACGCGCTGATGACCGCCACCGCGGCCAAACTCGCCGCGCTGCGCGGTGAGGTGGACACCGCGCTGGAGCTCGCCGAGGAGGCGGAGCGGATCGGGCTGCCGGCCGGGGCGCGCCCGGTGCTGGCCACCGCGTCGACCGCACGGGGGCTGGCCGCGCTCGGCGCGGGGCGCTTCGAGGAGGCCCTCGGTCATCTCCGCCGGCTGCACGATCCGGCGGACCCCGCCTTCCAGGCCGCCCTGCGCCTCACGGTCGTCGGTGACCTCGTCGACGCGGCGGCGCACTGCGGCCGGCTGGACGACGTGCTCCCGGTGGTGACGGAGCTGGAGGAGGTCGCCACGGTGACCCCCGCGCCGGTGCTGCACGCCGAACTCCGCCTGGTCCGGGCGCTGTTGGCCGCCGACGAGGACGCCGACCCGCTCTTCACGCGGGCGCTCGGCGCCGACCTCGGCGCCTGGCCGCTGATCAGGGCCCGCACCCATCTGGCCTACGGCGAATGGCTACGGCGCCGTCGGCGCAGCGTAGAGTCCCGCGACCACCTCCGGGCCGCCCGCGACATGTTCGACGCGCTCGGCGCGATCCCCTGGGGAGAGCGGGCGCGCCGGGAACTGCGCGCCTCGGGCGAGACCAGCCGCCGCCGGACCCCGGACGCCCGGGACCGGCTGACCGCCCATGAACTGCAGATCGTCCGGCTCGCCGCCGAGGGACTGACCAACCGCGAGATAGGCCAGCGCCTCTACCTGTCGCACCGCACCGTCAGCTCCCATCTCCACCGGATCTTCCCCAAGCTGGGCGTGGTCTCACGCGCCGAACTGCGCACGGTGGTCAGCGCGCTGCGCTGACCACCGTCACATGACGCTCGCTTCCGCCCACGCGGCGTTCGTACGGTTTTCGCGCCAGGACATCGACGAGGGAGGAGCGGTCCCATGAGGGGGAACGGCGTCCAGCATGTGTCCGGGCCGCCGATGATCGGCCGGCACACCGAACGCGAAGCCATCGGGCGGCTGTTGGACGCGGTGCGCGAGGGCCTCGGCGGAGCCCTGGTCCTGACCGGCGAACCCGGTATCGGCAAGACCCGGCTGCTGGAGTACGCCGCCGCCCGGGCCGCGGAACTGCGCGTGGTGCGGCTGACCGCGGTCGAGCAGGAGACCGGTCTCGGCTTCGGCGCGCTGCACCGGCTGCTGCGGCCGTTCCTGAACCGGACGGACCGGCTGCCGGGGCCGCAGCGGGCCGCGCTGGACGCGGCGCTGGGGCTGCTGTCGGGTCCGCCCGCCGACCGTCATCTGGTCGGGCTCGCGACCCTGACCCTGCTGTCCGAGGCCGCCGCCGACGAGCCGCTGCTGTTTCTGGTGGACGACGCGCAGTGGCTGGACCGGGAGTCGGCCGAGGCGCTCGCCTTCACCGCTCGCCGGCTGCACGCCGACTCGCTCGGGCTGATCATCGCCGTCCGGGACGGCCTCGGGGACAACGGCGTGTTCGACGCGTTGGACGCGCGCTCGGTGACAGGTCTGCCGACGGCGCAGGCCACGTCCCTGCTCTGCGCGGGCCCCCGGCGCGTGGACGCGGCGGTGGCCGAGCGGATCGTCGCCGGCACCGGCGGCAATCCGCTCGCGCTGCTGGAACTGGTGGCGGCCCTGGCCCCCGAACAGCTGTCGGGCATCGCCCCGTTGCCCGATCCGCTGCCGGTGGGCCGGCTGCTCGAGGGCCACTTCCGGAGCCTGGTGCGAGCCCTGCCGCCCGAGACCGCGACCCTGTTGCTGCTGCTCGCGGCGGCCCCCTCGGACGACATGGGGACGATGTGGCGGGCCGCCGGGCGGCTGGGCCTGTCGGCCCGCGCCGTCCGGCCCGCGGTCACCGCGGGCGTCCTCGACCGGGACACGCCGACGGCCTTCCGGCATCCCCTGATCCGCTCGACGGTCTACGCCGCGGCCGAACCCGGCGAGCGCCGCCGGGTCCACGCGGCGCTGGCCGCCGTATGCGATCCCGTACGGGACGCCGACCGCCGTGCCTGGCACCGGGCCGAGGCCGCCGAGGGCTTGGACGAGGGCGTCGCCGACGACCTGGAAGCCGCCTCCGAGCGGGCCCGCTCCCGCGGCGGCCACTCCCAGCAGGCCCTGTTCCTCTCGCGCGCCGCCGAGTTCACCGGCGCCCCCGACAAACGGGCCGAGCGGCTGCTCGACGCGGCCCAGGCCCATCTGATGTCCGGCGACGCGTCGGCGGCGCAGACCGCGCTGGACCTGGCCGCCGCCGATGTCCATGGCCCGGTGATGCGCACCCGCGAACTGCGGACATGGGCGACCGCACAGATGTTCCAGCTCGCCGTCGCCGACGTCCCGGCGATGCTGATGGCCGCCGTGGCCAGGCTCGGCACCCAGGACCCGCGGCTGACCTGGGAGCTGCTCTGCGAGGCGCTGAACGCCGCGGTGGTCGCCCACGACACCATGCGGGGCATGTCGCTGACCGAGGTCGCGGCGGCCGTCGTCGCCGCGCGGCACGACCCGGACTCCGCCGGCCGCTACCGGGACCTGCTGATGGAGGGGCTGGCCCGCCGCGCGGCCGAGGGCTACGAGCACGGCGCTCCCGTGCTGCGGACCGCTCTGGACGGGCTGCGCGGCGGCGGTGGGATCGGGGACGCGCACAGCCCGTTCGCGGTGATGCTGTGCACGGCCTGCAACGACCTGTGGGACGTCCGGGCCGGGCGGGAACTCACCGCCCGTCTGGCGGTGACGGACCGCGACACCGGCGCGCTGTACGCGCTGGGCATGACGCTTCTCGGCGAGGCGGGTTACGCGCTCTGGGACGGACGGTTCACGGAGGCGGAGGTCCACTACGCGGAGTTCGACGACATCGCGGCCGCCACCGCGTTCCCCGGCGCCGGAGACATCAACCGGCTCCAACTGCTCGCCCTGACCGGCCGGGAGGCCGAGCTGCGGGCGGCGGTACGACGCGCCGCGGAGCTGAGGAGCATGGGCCACGGAGTGCTCCAGCTGATGGCGCAGCACGCGCTGGCCCTGTTCGAGCTGGGGCGGGGCCGCTACCGGCAGGCGCTGAAGCACGCGCGGACGGTCTTCGAGGAGGACTCCCCGGTCGGCGGCAACCTGGTGCTGCCGCTGCTCATCGAGGCCGGGGTCCGCGCCGGTGACCGGGACGCCGTGACCCGGGGCCTGTCCCGGCTGGAGGAACGGGCCCCGCTCGCCGGTACGCCCTGGGCGCTGGGCACCCTCGCCCTGGGGCGGGCGCTGACGGCCGACGGCGACGAGGCCGGGAAGTTCTACCAGGAGTCGATCGACCTGCTGGGGCAGGCGCCGCTGGCCCTCGAAGTGGCCCGTACCCGGCTGCTGTTCGGCGAGTGGCTGCGCCGCCGCAAACGGCGCTCCGACGCCAGGAAGCAGCTGCGCGCCGCCTGCGAGAGCTTCGACACCTTCGGCGCGGTGCCGTACGCCGAACGGGCCCGGACCGAGCTGCTGGCCACCGGCGAGACGGCCCGCAGGCGCACGGAGGAGACCAGGTCCGATCTCACCCCGAGGGAACGGCAGGTGGCGTCCATGGCCGTCTCGGGGCTGACCAACGGGGAGATCGCGACGCGGCTGTTCGTCACCGCCTCGACCGTCGAGTTCCATCTGAACAAGGTGTTCCGCAAGCTCGGCATCACCTCCCGGAGGCAGATCCCCCGCGCGATCGGCGAACCGGGCGCCGTCGTCGGCACGGACCCGCCCCGGGAGTCATGAGGCCTCCCGCGCCTACTTGGCCAGGAAGGACAGCAGCGCGGCGGTCACCTCCTCGGCGTGGGTCCACAGCAGACCGTGCGGGGCGCCCTCGATCTCGACGTACTCGGCCGAGGGCAGCAGCGCGTGGAAGGGCCGCCCGGTGGCGTCGACCGGCAGGATCCGGTCCGCCGTGCCGTGCAGGATCAGCGTCGGTACGTCGATCTTGGCGACGTCGGCCCGGAAGTCGGTGATCCAGGTGGGCACACAGGCGACCGACGCGTACGCCGACGCGCCCGCCGCCACGTTCCAGCTCGCCCGCACGGCCTCCTCGCTGATCCGGCTGCCGAGCGTCTGGTCGAGGTTGTAGAACGCCTCGTAGAAGCTGGTGAAGTAGGCGTAGCGGTCCTTCGTGACCGCTTCCAGGATGCCGTCGAAGACCGACTGGTCGACGCCGCCGGGGTTGTCGTCGGTCTTGACCAGGAAGGGTTCGAGGGACGCCAGGAACGCGGCCTTGGCGACGCGCCGCGAGCCGTACGCCCCCAGGTACCGGCCGACCTCCCCCGTGCCCATGGAGAAGCCGACGAGCACCGCGTCGGTGAGGTCCAGTTCGGTCAGCAGCGTGTGGAGATCGGCGGCGAAGGTGTCGTAGTCGTAGCCCGTGGTCGGCTGTGACGACCGGCCGAAGCCGCGCCGGTCGTAGGTGATGACCCGGTGGCCCGCGTCGAGCAGGGCCGGCAGCTGCTTCTCCCAGGAGTGGCCGTCCAGCGGGTAGCCGTGGATGAGTACGACGGGCTGCCCGCTCCCGTGGTCCTCGTAGTACAGCTCGATGTCGGCGGAGTTCTCCCGGCCGACGGTGATGTACGGCATGTCGGTTTCCCTTCGTGTGCTCGGTGGATCGGCGGGCGGCCCCTCACAGGGACGGCGGCGGTCCGGTGACGCGCAGGTGGAATGCCTCGGCGGAGGCGATGACCGCCCCGAGGTCGAACTCCGGCGGCAGGTCCCCGGCTTCGGCCACCGGGGTGCCGTTGGCCCTGAAGTACTCCTCGATGAAGGCCGGGCTGAACAGCACGGCGATCCGGGCCCCCTCGGGCGAGCGCACCAGATAGCTGTGCGGGACCCCGCGCGGGCCGTACGCGACCTGACCCGGCACCAGGTCGTGGCGCTGGTCGCCGACGAAGAACGTCACCTCGCCGTCGAGGACGAACCAGACCTCCTCCTCGTCCTCGTGGACGTGGTGCGGGGGCGCGTGGCCGGCCGGGTCGGCGAACTCCATCAGGCTGAGCCGGTTGTCGGTCGCGGCGCCGGGAAGCAGGATCCTGGCCCGGCCGCCGAGGAACCAGAACGGTTCGTGCTCGGCCGTCGGGCCGAAGGTCGGAAAGAACCGGGTCGTTTCCGTCCCTGATGTCATCGATGGCCTCCCTGGAGGCGCGGTGGCGTGTCGGTCATCTCTCGGTTGCTCCTCGTGGATGCGGTGGCTGGAGCCGGGATGAAAGCCGTTGTGCGCGCGGCATCGTGACGGTCTGTCAGAGGGATTCGACGAGGCCGCCGTCGATCACGAAGTCCGCGCCGGTGATGTTCGCCGCCCGGGGGCCGGCGAGGTAGAGCACGAGCTCGGCCACCTCGGACGGCCGGGTGAAGCGGCCGGTGACCGACTGGCCCGCCGCGCCCCGGGCCACGTCCCCGGGGTCGACGCCCTGGGACCGGCCGACCGTGGCGGCGACGCCGTCGGCGCCCTGCCACAGCGCCGTCTCCACCGGACCGGGACCGATGGTGTTCACCCGTACTCCACGCGGCCCCACCTCCTTGGACAGGGCCTTGCAGAAGTTGGTCAGCGCCGCTTTCGCCGCGCCGTAGTCGATGACCAGCGGGTCCGGCAGCCGGGCGTTGACCGAGGAGACGGTGACGACACGGCCCGCGCCGGTGGCGAGCAGATGCGGCAGCGCGGCCCGGGTGGTGCGGACGGCGGCCATGAAGTTGACCGTGAACGTCCAGTCCCAGTCCTCGTCCGTCACGCCGAGGAATCCGTCGACCCGCGGCCGCACCGCACCGACGTTGTTCACCAGGACATCGACCCCGCCGTGGATCGCGACGGCCTCGGCGACCAGCGCGGCCGGCCCGTCGGGCGTCGCGAGGTCGACCTCCACGACGGTGAGCTCGGCACCCCGCTTGACGAGCCCGTCCAGGGCTTCGGTGCGTTGCCTCGATCCCGCGACGACGCGGGAGCCGGCCGCGAGGAAGGCCTCGACGACGGCCAGCCCGATGCCGCGCCCCGCGCCGGTGACCACGACGGTCCGTCCGGCGAGGCCCGCGTCCGCACCGGACGGTCCGGCGCTTCCGGACCCGTCCGAGGTCATCGCCCGGCCTCCGGTTCCTGCTTCCGCAGCCAGGTGAGAACGGTCTCCGCGACCTGGCGCCAGCCGCCGTCGATCGTCAACGAGTGCCCGCGGTCGGGGAAGTTGATGATGTCGGTGACCGCGTCGGAGTGCCGGTACTGCTTGAGGGTGGCCCGGGTGACGACCTCGGGCACCGTGTGGTCCTTGCCGCCGGAGATGAGCAGCAGCGGGCCGCGTCCGCTGTTCCTGGTGTCGACCTTCGCGGGGGAGTGGGGGTTGAAGTTGGCGGAGGCCGCCTCGTACAGCGGCTTGCCCGGGGCGGGAACGGTCCACCGCTCGTACAGGTCCGCCGACTCCTCCTCCGAGATCGCGTTGCCGAACGCGAACCGGAACTGCTCCGCGCTCAGCGAGACCGACCGTCGCTTGTTGGCCGGGTTCTTGAAGACCGGGAACGTCGCCTTCAGCGCGGACAGCGGCAGCGGCAGTACGCCCTTGATCTGGGCGGCGTCGATCGCGACCGCCGCCGCGGCGCGGTCCTGGCCGAGCAGCTTCTGCGCGATCATCCCGCCGAAGGAGTGACCGATCACGACGGGCCGCACCGGCAGTGCCTCGATCAGGGCCGCGTAGTGTTCCACGACGTCGTCGATGCCGTAGCCGGCGACGCTCTCGGGGTTCTGGCGGGCCTCCTCGACGGTGTCGGGGTCACCGGGCCACCCCGGCGCCGACGGCTCGTAGCCCTGCTCGCGGAACAGGTCGATCCACGGCTGCCAGGAGGTGCTGTGCAGCCAGAGTCCGTGGACGAAGACCACGGGAAGCGGGACGGTCATGGCTGGACCTCTCTTGTGGGTGCTGAGCCGGGCATGTGTCCACCAAACCGGGAATCCCGCGCCTTCGCACCGGGGAGGCACCCCAGTGGTGAAAAACGAAGAAGGCCCCCGGCCCGTGTTTCCACGGGCCGGGGGCCTTCTTCACCAAGGGTGAGTGACGGGACTCGAACCCGCGACATCCTGGACCACAACCAGGTGCTCTACCAGCTGAGCTACACCCACCACGACCGGCGGTTCTTCTTGTGGTTCACCGACCGGCCGAGAAAAAGTGTACAGGGTCCGAAGGGGTGCTCGCGCACGGCTTTATCCGGCGGGCAGGACGTGCTTCGCGGCGATCGACCTGGCCGTGTCCGAGTCGGGGCCGGGCTGGGGTACGAAGATGGCCTCGCGGTAGTAGCGGAGCTCGGCGATCGACTCGCGGATGTCGGCGAGGGCGCGGTGGTTGCCGTTCTTCTCGGGGCTGTTGAAGTAGGCGCGCGGGTACCAGCGGCGGGCCAGCTCCTTGACCGACGACACGTCGACGATGCGGTAGTGGAGGTAGTCCTCCAGGGTGGGCATGTCGCGGAGGAGGAAACCGCGGTCGGTGCCGACGGAGTTGCCGCACAGGGGGGCCTTGCCGGGCTCCTTGACGTGCTCGCGGACATAGGAGAGGACCTGGTCCTCGGCGTCCTGAAGCGTCGTGCCGCCGGGCAGCTCCGTCAGCAGCCCGGACGCGGTGTGCATCTGACGCACCACCTCCGGCATCGTCTCCAGCGCCCGGTCCGGCGGGCGGATGACGATGTCGACTCCTTCGCCGAGCACGTTCAGCTCGGAGTCGGTGACGAGGGCGGCCACCTCGATGAGCGCGTCTTCGGACAGCGAGAGGCCGGTCATCTCGCAGTCGATCCACACCATGCGATCGTTCATGCGACCACCCTAAAGCTGACGCTCGCTTTTGGGATGCCCGGTGTCATGGTCGGCGCACCAGGGGGCGGCAGCCCC
>NZ_JBEXCS010000080.1:0-46713 GCF_040605395.1 Streptomyces sp. NPDC005648
GTCGGGCGCCGCCCCTCCGGCTCGCCACCTCCAGCCGTACGCCCGGCGCTCGGCACCCCCTACCCGCCGGCTCCCTCGGCCCCGCCCGCCGGCATGCCCGGCGCGGGCATCCCGGCCCCCGGCATGGGTGAGGCGGCGCCGGGCCGCGACGAAACCGACCCCGAGCAGCCGCACCACCGGGCGTGAAACGTGGTGCGCAAGCGCGGGAAGACGCACGTGCCCCGGCGCCGCAGGACCGTCGTGGTGACCGGGGCGACCGGCGGCGTGGGCCGGGCCACGGCCCTGGCCTTCGCCGCCCGGGGCGACCGGGTCGCCCTGCTGGCCCGGGGGCGCGAGGGTCTCGCCGCGGCCGCCGACGAGGTGCAGCGGGCCGGGGGAGAGGCGCTCGTCGTCAGTGTCGACATGGCGGACGCGAAGGCCGTCGACGACGCGGCCCAGCAGGTCGCCGACGTGTTCGGGCACATCGACGTCTGGGTCAACAACGCCTTCGCCGGGGTCTTCGCACCGTTCACCGAGATCACGCCCGACGAGTTCCGGCGGGTGACCGAAGTGACGTACCTGGGCTGTGTGTTCGGCACCCGGGCCGCCCTGCACCACATGCTCCCGCGCGACCGGGGCACGATCGTGCAGGTCGGCTCGGCGCTGGCGTACCGCGGCATACCCCTGCAGTCCGCGTACTGCGGCTCCAAGCACGCCATCCAGGGGTTCAACGAGTCGCTGCGCTGCGAGCTGCTGCACGCGCGCAGTGGCGTCCGTACGACGATGGTGCAGCTCCCGGGCCTCAACACCCCTCAGTTCGAATGGGTGTTGAACCGGATGCCGGGGCGGCCCCGCCCGGTTCCCCCCGTCTACCAGCCGGAGGTTGCGGCCCGCGCGATCGTGCACGCGGCCTCGCACGCCCGTCGGCGCGAGTACTGGGTCGGCGGCTCCACGGCTGCCACGCTCATCGCCAACGCGGTGGTCCCCGGGGTGCTGGACCGGTACCTGGCGAGGACCGGCTTCGAGTCCCAGCAGGACGAGGGCGAGCGCGGCGGGCCGGGCAATCTGTGGTCGCCGGCGGACGGACCGCACGGCCGGGACTTCGGGGCGCACGGCCGCTTCGACGAGGAGGCGGTCGCGGACAGCCCCCAGGACTGGGTCTCACGCAACCGGACCCGTATGGGGATGGGGCTGGTGGCGGGAGGGCTGGGGGCGGCGGTGACCGCCGGACTCCGCCGCCGCGGCTGGGCGCCGTTGCGACGGACCTAGGGCCCTTCTAAGGCGTTTGGCGTGTGCGCCCGCTCAGCCCACCCGGTACTCCTCCACCTCCTCCGCCCGCAGCGTCAGGCCGTGGCCGGTGCCGCTCAGCGGCCGTACCGAACCGCCCGTCGGATCCAGCGCCCCGGTGAAGAACATGTCCTCGATGCGGACGTGGTCGTGGAACCACTCCATGTGGCGGATGTTGGGCAGGGAGGCGGCCGCCGCCGCGTGCGCGTGCGGAGCGCAGTGGGTGGAGACCTCCAGGCCGTGCGCCTGGGCCAGGGCGGCCGCGCGGAGGAACTCCGTGATGCCGCCGCAGCGCGTCGCGTCGATCTGGAGGCAGTCGACCGCGCCCGCGGCGACCATCCGGGCGAAGTACGGGAGGTCGTAACCGTATTCACCGGCCGTGACATCGCAGACCAAGGCGTCGCGTACCAGCCGCAGACCGGTCAGGTCGTCCGATGAAACCGGTTCCTCGAACCAGCCGACACCCTCTTCGTCGAGGGCCCGGCCCACCCGGACCGCCTGCTTGCGGGTGTACGCGCCGTTCGCGTCGACGTACAACTCGGCGTCGTCGCCGATGACCTGACGGGCCGCGCGGACCCGGGCGAGGTCGCGTTCGACCGCCCGGCCCCGGCTCTCACCGATCTTGATCTTGGCGCGCGGAATGTGCTGGCCGTGCACCCAGCCGTTCAACTGGGCCGCCAGATGGGTGTCGTGGTACGTCGTGAAGCCGCCGCTGCCGTAGACCGGGACCCGCTCCCGGCACACGCCCAGGAGCCGGGCCAGGGGGAGTTCGAGGAGCCGGGCCTTGAGGTCCCAGAGCGCTATGTCGAGTGCCGAGATCGCACAGCCGGCGATGCCCGGCCGGCCCGCGTTGCGGACCGAGCGGCACATCGCGTCGTGCGTGGCGGGGACGTCCAGGGCGCTGCGGCCCTCGACGAGCGGGGCCAGACTGTCGCGCAGGAAGTCGCCGACCGCCGGCGGGCCGTACGTCCAGCCCGTGCCGGTCGCGTCGCCCGTCGTCACCTCCGCGATCACCATCGTCGTGGACTCCCAGGCCAGTGTGCCGTCGGCCTCGGGCGCGTCGGTCGGCACCGTGTAGACGGAGACCAGCGGCCGGTGGAGTTTCATCGCCGGTTCCTCAGGACTGTTCGAGCCGCGGCAGCACCTTGGTGCGGTAGAAGTCGAAGAAGCCGCGCTGGTCCGGGCCGATCTGGTTGACGTAGATCCGGTCGAAGCCGGCGTCCGCGAAGGCCCGCAGCGCCGAGACATGCTCGTCGACGTCGTCGCCGCACACCGCCTTCTCCCGCACCATCTCCTCCGTGACCAGCGGCTCCAGCTGCTCGAAGTGGCTCGGCGACGGCAGGATCTGCCCCATCTCGCCCGGTAGGAACTGGTTGAACCACCGCTCGCGGACCAGCCGGACGGCGTCGTCGCGGTCGGTGCCGTAGCAGACCTTGGTGCCGCCGCTCACGGGCTTGCCGCCCCCGCCGCCCTTGCGGAACTGCTCCACCATCGACTCCTCGGGCATCATCGTGATGTAACCGTCTCCCACCCGCGCCGCCAGCTTCGTGGCGGCCGGGCCGAAGCCGGAGATGTCGATCGGGACGGGCTCGTCCGGGACCGTGTAGAGGCGGGCGTTCTCCACCGTGTAGTGGGTGCCGTGGTGGCTGACCTCCTCGCCGGTGAACAGCCGCCGCATGATCTGGACGGACTCCTCCAGCATCTCCATCCGCACGCTCGCCGGCGGCCAGACATGGCCGAGGATGTGCTCGTTCAGGGCCTCGCCGGTACCGACGCCGAGCCGGAAGCGGCCGCCCGTCATCACCGCCGAGGTCGCCGCGGCCTGCGCCACCACCGCCGGGTGGATCCGCACGGTCGGGCAGGTCACCGCCGTCTCGATGGGCAGCGAAACCGCTTCCGAGAGCGCGCCGATCACCGACCACACGAAGGGGCTCTGGCCCTGAGCCTCGTTCCACGGGTGGTAGTGGTCCGAGATCCACAGCGACCGGAATCCGGCCTGCTCGGCCATCCTCGCCTGCTCGACGAGATCCGCGGGACCGAACTCCTCACAGGAGAGGAAGTAGCCGTACTCGGGCATGGGGAGCACCTCCGAAGCCGGTGACGCGAGGGCTGGTCGGCGTCCGGGTACCCGGCGGCCACGGGGGCAACCGAGCACGTTTGGCGGTCCTGAGCAGGGGGACGCGGAAGGCTCCGTACGACGCACACGACAGCGCCGGAGGCGAACCGTGGCTCGACCGTTCCGGTACCCCGCGGAAGGAGATTCATGAACACCGCCGAACTCACCGAGCTCGCCCAGCAGTTGTGCGTCGACAGCGTGCGGGCCGCCGACGCAGCGGGGTCCGGACATCCGACGTCCTCGATGTCCGCCGCCGATCTGATGGCCGTACTGCTCGCCCACCACCTCCGCTACGACTTCGACCGCCCGGCGCACCCCGGCAACGACCGCTTCGTCCTCTCCAAGGGACACGCCTCGCCGCTGCTCTACTCCGCCTACAAGGCCGCCGGTGCCATCGACGACGCGGAGCTGCTGACCTTCCGCAAGCTCGGGAGCCGGCTGGAGGGGCATCCGACGCCCCGGCAGCTGCCGTGGGTCGAGACCGCCACCGGGTCGCTCGGCCAGGGACTGCCGGTCGGTGTCGGTATCGCCCTGGCCGGCAAGCGGCTGGACCGCACCGGCTACCGGGTGTGGGTGCTCACCGGCGACAGCGAGCTGGCCGAGGGGTCCGTGTGGGAGGCCGCCGAGCACGCGGCGTACGAGCATCTCGACAACCTCACCGCGATCGTCGACGTCAACAGGCTCGGACAGCGGGGCCCGACCCGGCACGGGCACGACCTCGACGCCTACGCCCGCCGCTTCCAGGCGTTCGGCTGGCACACCATCGAGGTGGACGGGCACGACGTGGACGCCGTCGACCGGGCGTACGGCGAGGCGATCTCGACCTCGGGACAACCGACCGCGATCCTCGCCCGCACCCTCAAGGGCAAGGGCGTCGAGGCCGTCCAGGACCGTGAGGGCCTGCACGGCAAACCCCTCCCGGACGCCGACGAGGCCATCCAGGAACTCGGCGGCCGGCGCGACCTCCGCGTCCAGGTCCACGAGCCGCCCGCCGCCCGCATGCTCCACGCCGTCCGCGCCGGGCACCTCGAACTGCCCCGGTGGGAGAAGGGCGATCCCGAGAAGGGCGTGGCCACCCGGGACGCCTACGGCCAGGCCCTCGCCGCGCTCGGCACCGCGCGCGGCGACATCGTCGCCCTCGACGGCGAGGTCGGCGACTCCACACGGTCGGAGTTCTTCGGCAAGGAACACCCCGACCGCTACTTCGAGTGCTACATCGCCGAGCAGCAGATGGTCGCCGCGGCGGTCGGGCTCGCCGCGCGCGGCCGGGTGCCGTACGCCTCGACCTTCGCCGCGTTTCTGAGCAGGGCGTACGATTTCGTGCGCATGGCCTCGATCAGCGGTGCCGGCATCAACCTCGTCGGCTCGCACGCGGGGGTCGCGATCGGGCAGGACGGGCCCAGCCAGATGGGCCTGGAGGACCTGGCGATGATGCGGTCCGTGTACGGCTCGACCGTGCTGTATCCGTGCGACGCCAACCAGACCGCGAAGCTGGTCGCCGAGATGGCCGGCTGCGAGGGCGTCCGCTATCTGCGCACCTCCCGCGGCGAGAGCCCGGTGATCTACGGACCCGACGATGAGTTCCCCGTCGGCGGCAGCAAGGTACTGCGCTCCAGTGACGAGGACCGGCTCACCCTGGTCGCCGCCGGGGTCACCGTGCGGCAGGCGCTGACCGCCGCCGACGCGCTGGAACGGGAGGGCATCCGGGCCCGGGTGATCGATCTGTACTCGGTCAAGCCCGTCGACCGGCGCACCCTGCGCCGGGCCGCAGAGGACACCGGCTGCCTCGTCACCGTGGAGGACCACCACGAGGAGGGCGGGCTCGGCGACGCCGTGCTCGACGCCTTCCTCGACGGCCGGCCCGTGCCGCGCCTGGTGCGGCTCGCCGTCCGCGACATGCCGGGCTCGGCATCGCCGGACGAGCAGCTGCACGCCGCCGGCATCGACGCCGAGTCGATCGCGGCCGCCGGGAAACTCCTGGTGGAGGAGGCGGTCGTGCGGTGAGTGACGACGGCGTGCGGACCGTGCGGGCCGGGCGTCGCACGGTCGAGGTGCACCGGCCGGACAAGGTGCTCTTCCCCGGGGGCGGCGGTGCGAAGGAGTACACCAAGGGTGATCTGGTCGACTACTACCGGTCGGCCGCCCCTCTTCTGCTGCCCCATCTGCGCGGCCGTCCGCTGATGCTGGAACGGCATCCGGACGGGATCGACGGGCCCCGCTTCATGCAGAAGAACACCCCGGAGTCCTATCCGGACTGGATCAGGCGCGTGGAGGAGACCAAGGAGGGCGGCACGGTCTGCCACACCGTGTGTGACGACTCCGCCACTCTCGTCTACCTCGCCGACCAGGCCTCCCTCACCCTGCACCGCTGGCTGTCCAGGGTCGGCCGCGAGAACCGGCCCGACCGTATGGTCTTCGACCTGGACCCGGCCTCCGGCGACGACTTCGCCGCCGTACGCGAGGCGGCCCGGCTGCTCGGCGAACTGCTCGACGAGCTGGGTCTCCCCTCCGCCCTGATGACCACCGGCTCGCGCGGACTGCATCTGACCGTGCCCCTGAACGGCCGTCAGGACTTCGACAGGACAAGGGAGTTCGCCCGCGACGTGGCCGAGATCCTCGCCGAGGCGCACCCCGACCGGCTCACCACCGCGGCCCGCAAGAAGGACCGCGGCGACCGCCTCTACCTCGACATCGGCCGCAACGCCTACGCCCAGACCGCGGTCGCCCCGCTCACGGTCCGGGCCCTGCCCGGCGCGCCCGTGGCCACCCCCCTCCACTGGAGCCAGCTGGACGACCCGGGCCTGCACGCCGGCCGCTGGACCATCGCCGACGCCGTCGAACAGGCCCGTGCCGATCCCTGGGCCGGTGTCATGAGCAAGGCGCGGGCGCTGGGGCCC
This sequence comes from Streptomyces sp. NPDC005648, assembly GCF_040605395.1. Lineage (NCBI taxonomy): Bacteria > Bacillati > Actinomycetota > Actinomycetes > Kitasatosporales > Streptomycetaceae > Streptomyces > Streptomyces sp. NPDC005648. The sequence goes on from NZ_JBEXCS010000080.1 coordinate 6,280, forward strand.
GCGCGGCGCAGGCTCGACGCGTTGCGTGCCTCCTGAAGGTTTGGCCCACGCCAATGCGGCCACCCGGTCACAGAGGTGGCCATGGCAAACACAAAAGACACCCCAGATTCGCAAAATTCACAGAATTCCGACAATCAGCACTCCGAACATCAGCACTCCGAGCATCAGCATTCCGAGAAGCGGCATTCCAGCAGAGAGCACACGGCGGAGAAGAAGCCGAAGCCCATGGAGGTGCTGCGCCACGCGCGCACGCAGCTCGCGGAGCTCACCGGCATGGCGGCCGAGAACGTGTCGTCCTTCGAACGGACGGAGGACGGCTGGAGCCTCGAGATCGAGGTGCTGGAGCTGTCCCGGGTCCCGGACACGATGAGCCTGATGGCCAGCTATCAGGTCGATCTGGACCCCGAGGGGCAGCTCACCGGCTACCGGCGCGTCCGCCGCTACGAGCGCGGGCGAGCCGACGCACACAGGCCGGGCGGCCGGTAGGCCGCCCTCCCGCCATTCACACAGACAAGGAGGGACGGTCGGCATGACCGTAGTCCCCGCACAGCAGACCGGCGGCGGAGGCGGCAGCAGCGGCCTCTACGACGTTCTGGAACTCGTTCTGGACAGGGGTCTGGTCATTGACGCCTTCGTGCGCGTGTCCCTGGTCGGCATCGAGATCCTGAAGATCGACGTACGTGTCGTCGTGGCCAGCGTCGACACCTATCTGCGCTTCGCCGAGGCGTGCAACCGCCTCGACCTGGAGGCGGGACCCCGCAAGGACCCGGGCCTGCCGGACCTCGTCGGCGAGATCACCGAGAACGGTGCGCGCGGCAAGTCGAAGGGCGCGCTCTCCGGAGCCGCCGAGACCATATCCGACGCCTTCAAGCAGGCACGTGACGAAGGCGGCCGTGAGCGGGAGTCCGAGTCCCGTCCGCGCGCCCGCAAGACCACGTCCTCGCGCAGGAAGGAGGAGCAGGAGTGAGCACGTATGTCTACGGCATCACAGCGAACTCGCACCCCGCGCTTCCCGAGGACCTGGGCGGGGTCGGCGACCCACCGATGAAGATCCGCGTCCTCGAGCAGGGCGAGCTGGCGGCCGTCGTCAGCGACGCCCCGGAAGGGCTGCGGCCCAAGCGCAAGGATCTGCTCGCCCACCAGGCCGTGCTCGCGGAGGTGGGCGCGGGCGGACCGGTCCTGCCCATGCGGTTCGGCAGTGTGGCCCCCGACGACGACACCGTCACCGGTGTGCTCGCCGAACGCGCCGACCACTACCAGGAGCGTCTGCGCGCCCTCGACCACAAGGTCGAGTACAACGTCAAGGCCACGCACCAGGAGGAGGCCGTACTGCACCGGGTGATGTCCGAGAACCCGGAGATCCGCGCCATGACCGAGGCCAACCGGCAGTCGGGCGGCGGCAGTTACGAGCAGCGCCTCAGGCTGGGCGAGATGGTGGTGGAAGCCGTCAAGGCCCGCGAGAGCGAGGACGCGGCCGAACTGCGGCGCACCCTGGAGCCGGCCGCCGCCGCGGTGGCCGCCGGGCCGGAGTCCAGCGGCTGGCTGTTCAACGTCTCCTTCCTGGTGGACCGCGACGCGGCGGAGGAGTTCCTGGCCGAGGTCGAGCAGGTCCGCAAGGGTCATCCGCACATCGAGCTGCGCGTCAACGGCCCGCTGCCGCCGTACAGCTTCGTCGAACCCGGACCCGCCGAGCACGCGGGCAGCGCCGCCGGCGGCCCGGGCACCACCGAGGGGTGAGCCCGTGGGACTGATCAAGGAAGTGGTCCTGCTTCCCTTCGCCCCGGTGCGCGGCAGCGCGTGGGTGATCGGGCAGGTGTTGGACGAGGCGGAGCGGATCTACTACGACCCCGCCACCGTCAGGGCCGAACTCGCCCGGCTGGAGGAGCAGTTGGTGGCCGGCGAGATCGACGAGGAGGAGTTCGACCGCCAGGAGGACGAGCTTCTGGACCGGCTGGAGATCGGCCTGCGCGGTGGCGCGGCCACAGGCGACGGGACGGCGCGATGAACCGAGTGGGACTGGGCCTCGCGATAGGGGCCGGATACGTCCTCGGACGTACGAAGAAGATGAAACTGGCCTTCGCGGTCGGATCGTTGGTGGCCGGCAAGCGGTTGAACCTGACCCCGCGGGCGCTCGCCGACCTGATGTCCCAGCAGCTGCAGAACAACCCGCAGTTCAAGGAGATCGGGGACCAGTTGCGCGAGGACCTGCGTGGCGTCGGCAAGGCGGCTTCCGGGGCGATGGTGGAGCGGCAGATCGACGCCCTCGCCGACCGGCTGCACGGCCGTACCGCTGAGGTCCGCGACCAGCTCGCGGGCGTGACGGACCAGGTCCCCGGCCTCGGCGATGACGAGGAGGCCGAGGAGGAGGAGACTGAGGACGAGGAGCCGCGCGAGGAGTACGACGACGAGGAGTCGGACGACGCGGAGCCCGATGACGCGGAGTCCGGCGGCGAGGAGCCCGAGGACGACGCGTCGCAGGACGACGACTCGGAGGACGACGAGTCGGAGGCCGAGGAGGAGTCTCCGGCCGCATCCGGGCGGGGCCCGGCGAAGAAGGCCGCCGAGAAGGCCCCGGCCAAGAAGGCGGCGGCGAAGCGGGCTCCCGCGAAGAAGGCCCCGGCCAAGAAGGCGGCGGCCAAGAAGACCGCGAGCAAGCAGGCCCCGGCGAAGAAGACCGCGAAGAAGACGGCGGCGCGCAAGACGTCCGCGGCCCGCGGCGGCGCCCGCGGAGCCCGCAGCCGCCTGGCGAAGGGAGGCGGTGAGTGATGACCGAGACACTCGGATCGGCCACTTCGGCCGCACGCGGTACGGCCGGCAAGGCCACGGGCAAGGCCACCGGGCCGCTGACCGACGTGGCCCACAGCGAGGCCGCCGACCGGCTCAAGGGCGAGGTGCAGGACTATCTCGCCGCACAGGCCACCCGGCTGCTCGTCGGCGTCGGCCGCAAGCTCGGCGAGACCACCGGCAAGCTCAACGACATCGCCGAGGGCAACAGCCCCGGCTTCGCCAAGCTCGCCCTCGACGGCGGACGCAAGCTCGCCGAAGGCAAGGGCCCGCTGCGCTCCGCCCTGGAGGTGGGCGCCTCGCGCGCCAAGGAGAACGTCGTGGAAGCCTTCAAGAACCTGGGTGGGGGCAAGGGGAAGCGCAAGGGCGGGGCGGGCAAGAAGCCGACGGTGATCATCGAGTCCGTCGACGTGGGAGTGGACCGGCGCACGGCCTACGACCAGTGGACCCAGTACCAGGACTTCAGCACCTTCGCCAAGGGCGTCAAGAGCGCGAACCGCTCCGACGACACCCAGTCCGACTGGCAGCTGAAGATCTTCTGGTCCAACCGCAGCTGGAAGGCGAAGACCACCGAGCAGGTGCCCGACGAGAAGATCTCCTGGACCTCGGAGGGCGCCAAGGGCACCACCAAGGGAGTCGTCTCGTTCCACCGGCTCGACGACAACCTCACCCGTGTCCTGCTGGTGATCGAGTACTACCCCTCGGGCCTGTTCGAGAAGACCGGCAACATCTGGCGCGCCCAGGGCCGCCGGGCCCGGCTCGACCTCAAGAACTACGTCCGTTTCATCACCCTCAAGGGCGAGGCGGAGGACGGCTGGCGCGGCGAGATACGCGACGGCGAGGTCGTGACCAGCCACGAGGACGCCGTCGCCGAGGAGGAGTCCGCCGAGCAGGAGTCGCCCCAGGAGGAGGGCGAGGACACCTACGAGGACGAGGACGAAGGCGCCGACGAGGACCGGGACGAAAGCGGCGAGTACGAGGAAGAGGAAGACGAGGGCGAGGAGGGCGAGGAGCCCGAGGCCGAGTACGAGGAGGACGAGGACGAAGGCCAGGACGCGGGCGAGGGCGAATACGAGGAAGAGGAAGAGCCCGAGTACGAGTACGCCGACGGCGGGGGCCGTCGATGACCATGGCCGGCCGGCTGCCCGAACCCTATGGACAGGGTTCGGGCGCCAACCTTGCCGACATCCTGGAACGCGTTCTCGACAAGGGCATCGTGATCGCCGGTGACATCCGGATCAACCTGCTCGACATCGAGCTCCTCACCATCAAACTCCGGCTGATCGTCGCCTCGGTGGACAAGGCCAAGGAGATGGGCATCGACTGGTGGGAGGACGACCCCGCGTTGTCCTCCGGTGCCCGCCGCAAGGAACTGGCCCGGGAGAACGCGGAGTTGCGCGAACGGCTCGCCCAGCTGGAGAACGGCCACGCGGTGCGCCCACGCGAGGACGAGGAGGCCCCATGACCGGACTGCGCTACGTCTACGCCGTCTGCCACCCCTTCGGTGCCCCGCTGCAGTCCCAGCTGAAGGGCGTCGCGGGTGATCCGCCCAGACTGCTGACCCACCACGGCCTGATCGCCGTGGTCAGCCATGTACCGGAGCGGGACTTCGCGGAGGAACCGCTCCGCAGGCGTCTCGAGGACCTGGACTGGCTGACCGAGACCGCGCGGGCCCACCAGAGCGTGATCGACGCCCTCACCGTCGTCACCACCCCGCTGCCGCTGCGGATGGCCACCGTCTTCCGGGACGACAGCGGGGTGAGGGTGATGCTGGAGGCCCGGGAGGACGACTTCCGGCGCACCCTGGACCGGCTGACGGGGCGGGTGGAGTGGGGCGTCAAGGTGTACGTGGAGGCCGAGCCCGAGGAGCGTGAGGCGCCCGCGCCGAAGCCCGCGTCGGGCCGGGACTATCTGCGGCAGCGGCGTACCCGGGTGCGGACGAACGAGGACCTGTGGCGCCAGACGGAGGAATTCGCCGACCATCTGCACGCGGCCCTCTCGGCGTACGCCGATGATTCCCGGCTGCACGCCCCGCAGAATCCCGCACTGTCCGGGGTGCCCGGGCGGAACGTCCTGAACGCCGCCTATCTGGTGGCGCGCAATGATTCCGAGGAATTCGTGGAACTGGTGGACCGGAGCAAGGACGAATCAAAGGTGAGCATCCCCGGAATTCGGGTCGAACTCACCGGCCCATGGGCCGCCTATTCGTTTGCGGGGGAAGAGACGTGACCGTCGTCGAACGCCGTGAGATCGCCCTGGTGGACCTCCTCGACCGGCTCCTCGCCGGCGGTGTCGTCATCACCGGGGACATCACCCTGCGCATCGCGGACGTCGACCTCGTCCGCATCGATCTGAACGCCCTGATCAGCTCCGTCAACGAACAGGTGCCCTCGCCCTGGGGGGAGTTGCCGTGACCGCCCGCCGAAACCGTCTGGACCTCGAACCCGACACCGTCGAGCGGGACCTGGTCAAACTGGTGCTGACCGTGGTCGAGCTGCTGCGTCAGCTGATGGAGCGGCAGGCGCTGCGCCGGTTCGACACGGGTGAGCTGAGTGAGGACCAGGAGGAGCGGATCGGCCTGACGCTGATGCTCCTCGACGACCGTATGACCGAACTGCGCGAGCGGTACGGACTGCGGCCCGAGGACCTGAATCTGGACCTCGGGCCGCTGGGACCGCTGCTTCCCCGGGAGTGAACTCCCGGGGAAGCGGGGCGCGGTGTCGATGCTTACCTCACCACCGGTACCAGCGCCCCCTGCCTCCGGCCGCTGTCGTGCCGCGTACCAGGAATCCCAGCAGCCACAGCACGAGAACCGCCAGCGCAATCCACCACAGTATCTTTATTGCGAATCCCGCGCCGAAGAGAATCAGCGCCAGGAGCAATACGAGCAGGACAGCAACCATAATCCGAACCTCCTGTTCTTCGGGTATCCCGAAAACGGAGATTCAGGCAGCCTTTCGGCACAGAATCTCTCCGTGCAGCACACTGAACCAGCCGTCCTCCTGTGTGCCCCACTCCCGCCAGGCGTCCGACACGGCCCGCAGCCGCTCCGCGGTGGCGTGTCCGCCCTCGGTGGCCCGCTCCGCGTACGCCGAGGCCAGGGTCCGGTCGGCCCACAGCCCGCTCCACCACGCCCGCTCCTCGGGCGTCGCGTACGTCCAGGTGCTGGACGTCGCGGTGATGTCGGTCAGGCCGGCCCGCAGCGCCCATGCCTTCAGCCGCCGTCCGGCGTCCGGTTCACCGCCGTTGGCGCGGGCGACCCTCCGGTAGAGGTCCAGCCAGTCGTCCAGCCCCTGGGACGCCGGATACCAGGTCATGGCCGCGTAGTCGCCGTCGCGGGCCGCGATGAACCCGCCCGGCTTCGTCACCCGGACCATCTCGCGCAGCGCCTGCACCGGATCGCCGACGTGCTGCAGCACCTGGTGGGCGTGGACCACGCAGAACGTGTCGTCCGGGTACTCCAGCGCGTGGACGTCCGCGACCGCGAAGTCGACGTTGGTCAGGCCCCGTCCGGCCGCCGTGGCCCGGGCCCGGTCCAGGATGCCGGGCGCGTGGTCGACGCCGGTGACGTGCCCGTCGGGGACCAGGGCCGCCAGGTCGGCGGTGATGGTGCCCGGGCCGCAGCCGATGTCCAGGATCTTCATATGAGGCTTCAGCGAGTCGAGCAGATAGGCCGCGGAGTTGGCGGCGGTCCGCCAGGTGTGCGAACGCAGCACCGACTCATGGTGCCCGTGCGTGTAGACGGCGGTCTCCCGTGACTTCGACATGGCTGAACTCCCCTGTCCGAGGCTTCGTCGGTACGCAACACCGTACGCGCGCATGTCGAATGATGAGACCCGTGTTTTGCCATGTGGACTGACGGCATGTCAGTCATGGTCGCCGTCGGGCAGCGGCCGATAGACGACCAGCGCCTCCGGCAGCTTCTCCAGCGTCAACTCGCCCGCCACCTCGGTGACTTCGCCGTCATGGGCGAGGAGGGTGCCGGGCGCGACACCCGCGACGCGCAGCCGGTTCACCCGTACGGCCGCATGGGCGGGGGAGCGGGTCAGCGGACCGGCGAGGGCGGCCGTCAGCAGACGCAGCGCGGGGTGCCGCCCGCCGTGCACCACCCGCACATCCAGCCGCCCGTCCGCGAGGTCGTGCCGGCGGCCCGGGGCGAGGCCCGTCCGGTGATAGGTGCCGTTCCCGGCGAAGAGCAGCCACAGGGGACGGGCCCGGCCATGGAACTCGGCCTCCAGCGGATGCCGGCCGGCCCGCAGCGCCCGCAGCGCTCCGAGTACACCCGCACCCCATCCGCCGACACGACCCGACCACCGCTCCCGCTCCCGCACCAGTTCCGGATACACCCCCAGGCTGCAGGTGTTGAGGAACAACCCCTCCCGCTCGCCGCACACGAACCGGCCCACGTCCACCCGCACCGCCTCGCCGCCCACCACGGCCCGCGTGAAGTCGCGCACCCCCTCCACGCCGACGTCGTGGGCGAAGTGGTTCAAGGTGCCGCCCGGGAGCACCGCGAGCGGCAGGCCCTGGCGCAGGGCGACGCCGGCGGCGGTGTTCACGGTGCCGTCACCGCCGCACACCCCGAGCACCCGGGCGCGGCCCGCCGCCTTCTCCAACTCGGCGCGCACAGCGGCCGGTCCGCACTCGACGACGTCCGCCGCCGGCAGTGCGTCGCGCAGGGCGCGCACCCGGTCGCAAGTGCCGGAGGCGGTGTTGGCCACGACGACCAGCCCCGCGCCGTCGGGCAGCGCGGGCACCCGTGCGCGGGGCCGGGCCGGCGGCACCGCCTGGCCTCGGGTCGGCACCAGGCCCCGTACGGCGAACGCGGCACCCGCACCCAGCGCGGCGCCCGCGACCACATCGCTCGGGAAGTGCACCCCGGTGTAGACCCGGGACAGCGCCACGGACCAGGCCACCGGCGCCACCACCGCACCCCAGCCGGGCGACTCCAGCGCCACCCCGGTCGCGAAGGCCGCCGCCGAGGCGGAGTGACCGGACGGGAACGACGTGGTGATGGGCTGCCGTTTCAGCTGCCGCGCCCGCGGCACGGGGTCCAGGGCGGGCCGTGTCCGGCGCACGGACCGCTTGCCGAGGGTGTTGATCGTCAGCGAGGCCAGGCTCAGCGAGGCGAGACCGCGGGCGGCGGCCCGGCGGGCGCGGGGCGTACGGCTCGCGCTCATGGCGGCCGCCGCCGCGAACCACAGCACGCCGTGGTTCGCGCCCCGGCTCAACCGCGGCAGGAAGCGTTCCGCATACGGCCACCGGTGCCCGGCGGCGAACTCGAGGAGCCGGCGGTCCCATGCCGTCAGCCGGTCGCGCAGGGGGCGCGGGCCGGGCCGGGGGAGAGTGAGGTCGACATCTGGACTCATGGGCCGCCGGGTACCCTGAAGTGCCCGTTTCCTGCCCTTCGGGCGGTGACCGACAACCGGAGTGCCCCTGTATGCGTCTGCTCCTCATACGCCACGGCCAGACCCCCTCCAACGTGGACTACCTCCTCGACACGGCCGTCCCCGGCCCGGGTCTGACGCCCCTCGGCGAGCAACAGGCCGCCGCGCTGCCCGGGGCCCTGGCCGGTGAGGACATCGAGGCGCTGTACGCCTCCACCCTGATCCGCACCCAGTTGACGGCCGCACCGCTGGCCGCCGAGCGGGGCCTCACGGTCCGGGTGCGCGACGGCATCCGCGAGCTGTCGGCGGGCGACCTCGAGATGCTCCCCGGCGACACCGAGCAGGGCGCCCTCTACATGAAGACGGTCTTCGCCTGGGCGTCCGGCGACACGGCCCTGCGTATGCCGGGCGGCGAGACCGGCGCGGAGGCACTGGCCCGCTACGACGCCGTGGTGGCGGAAGCGGCGGCGACCGGTGCCGGCACGGTGGCCATGGTGAGCCACGGCGCGGCGATCCGCATGTGGACGGCGGCCCGCGCGGACAACGTGGACGTGGCCTTCGCACAGGCCCGTCCGCTGGACAACACGGGAGTGGTGATCCTGGAGGGATCGCCGGCGGACGGCTGGAAGGCCGTGTCATGGGAGGGGGCGACGGTGGCGCCGGCGGGCGACAGCGGTCCCACCGGGCAGCCCGCGTAGATAACCATTTGCCCGCCCCGAACGACGAACCCCAGAATGCGAGCCCATGGGACACCTGGAAGCGGCACATCTCGAGTACTACCTCCCGGACGGAAGGCCGCTGCTCGGTGACGTCTCCTTCCGGGTCGGCGAAGGCGCGGTCGTCGCCCTGGTCGGCCCCAACGGCGCCGGCAAGACCACCCTCCTGCGTCTGATCTCCGGCGAGCTCAAACCGCACGGCGGCACCGTCACCGTCGGTGGCGGCCTGGGCGTGATGCGCCAGTTCGTCGGCTCCGTACGCGACGAGACGACCGTACGGGACCTGCTCGTGTCGGTCGCCCCGCCCCGTATCCAGGAGGCCGCGCGGGCCGTCGACCAGGCGGAGCACCTCATCATGACCGTCGACGACGAGGCCGCCCAGCTGAAGTACGCGCAGGCCCTCGCCGACTGGGCTGAGGTGCGCGGGTACGAGGCGGAGACGCTGTGGGACATCTGCACCACGGCCGCGCTCGGGGTGCCGTACGACAAGGCGCAGTTCCGGCAGGTGCGCACGCTCTCCGGCGGTGAGCAGAAGCGCCTGGTGCTGGAGGCACTGCTGCGCGGCACGGACGAGGTGCTGCTCCTGGACGAGCCGGACAACTACCTCGACGTGCCCGGCAAGCGCTGGCTGGAGGAGCGGCTCAAGGAGACCCGCAAGACGGTCCTGTTCGTCTCCCACGACCGGGAGCTGCTCTCCCGGGCCGCCGAGAAGATCGTGTCGGTGGAGCCCTCGCCCGCGGGCGCGGACGCCTGGGTGCACGGCGGCGGCTTCGCCACCTACCACGAGGCACGGCGCGAACGCTTCGCCCGCTTCGAGGAGTTGCGCCGTCGCTGGGACGAGAAGCACGCCCAGCTGAAGAAGCTGGTGCTGAATCTCCGTCAGGCGGCCAGCATCAGCCATGAGCTGGCCTCCCGGTACCAGGCCGCCCAGACCCGGCTGCGCAAGTTCGAGGAGGCCGGCCCGCCGCCGGAGCCGCCGCGCGAGCAGGACATCACCATGCGGCTCAAGGGCGGACGCACCGGCGTAAGGGCCGTCACCTGCAAGGGACTTGAGCTGACCGGCCTGATGAAACCGTTCGACCTGGAGGTCTTCTACGGCGAGCGGGTCGCCGTCCTCGGCTCCAACGGCTCCGGCAAGTCGCACTTCCTGCGGCTGCTGGCCGGCGAGGACGTGGCGCACACCGGGGAGTGGAAGCTCGGGGCGAGGGTGGTGCCCGGGCACTTCGCCCAGACCCACGCCCACCCCGAGCTGATGGGCCGCACCCTGCTGGACATCCTGTGGAAGGAACACGCCCAGGACCGGGGCGCGGCCATGTCACGCCTGCGCCGCTACGAGCTGACCAACCAGGCCGAGCAGGCCTTCGACCGGCTCTCCGGTGGTCAGCAGGCCCGTTTCCAGATCCTGCTCCTGGAGCTGCAGGGCGTCACGGCCCTGCTGCTCGACGAGCCGACGGACAACCTCGACCTGGAGTCCGCCGAGGCCCTGCAGGAGGGGTTGGAGGCGTTCGAGGGAACAGTGCTCGCGGTGACGCACGACCGGTGGTTCGCCCGCTCCTTCGACCGCTATCTGGTCTTCGGCAGCGACGGGCGGGTCCGTGAGACCGACGAGCCGGTGTGGGACGAGCGGCGCGTGGAGCGGGTGCGGTGACCGTGCGGGGCGGGGGGCGGTGACCACGGGGCGGGGGCGATGGCCTTGACGCGGGCGCGGTGACCTTGAGCTGCGCGGGCGGTGACCTTGATCAGGCCCACCGCAGCAGCGCGCCCAGGCCCCCCGCCGGTATCTGACCGCCCGTGGCCTCCGCCGCCGGGCCCACCGACAGGGCCGCCGCCCCCGTCGCCGCCGCCGAACGGATCAACGCGTCGTCCGCCCGCGCCGACCACGAGTGCTGCTCGCCGAGGATCCTGAGGTCCGTGCGGCGGACCGCCAGCTGGTCCGGGTCCTCTCCGATCCACACCTCGCGGTGCGCGTCGGGGCCGTCCGGGCGGATCAGGAGCTCCTCGATACGGTGCTCGCGGGCCGCCTCAACCAGGGCCGGTACGCCCTCGGCCGCGCCGGCGTGTCCCTCGGCGTCGGGTTCGCGGGCCGTGAGGAAGCGCTCCAGCTCGCGCTCCGCCCGCTGCCGTACATGCCGCTCACGCACCCGCTCGACGTCCTCGTCCAGCAACCTGCTGCCCGTGCCGTGCGGGGCCTCGACGGCGATCTCCCGCAGCCGCCCCGGCAGCTTGTCGTGCACGGACCGGCGCTCCCGGTCGTCGCCCACCAGGGCCAGCAGGTCGGCCCCCGTCTCCTCCTGGCACGCGGCGAGGGCCTCGGCGGTCTCGGCCGCGTTGTGCTCCCAGGTGTTCTCCACCGCCAGCTGGAAGTGCCGCTCGGACCAGTCGACCGACCGCGTCCGGTGCATCGGCCACTGCCGCCCGGTCACCGAACCGGCCTCCCGCGTGCCCAACGAGCCGCGCAGCTCGAAGCGCGCCCCCCTGCGGTCGATGTACGCCACCACGCACACCGGGTCCTCGCCCGCCAGCTCCAGCAGGGGCGCGGTGTGCGGCAGCGCCGCCCAGTGGGCGCTGTCGCTCATCGGGGGCCGGGCCAGCGGCGGGTCCAGGACGACCTCGCCGGCGTGGACGAACAGGGCCCGGCCGTTCGGCTCGGAGGAGTGCCGCAGCTCGTCGAGGGCCTCGCGGACGGCCCGGCACGTCGCCTCGTCCGCGCCCTGCCCGTCCAGGTCCCGGGCCAGCGCCACCGCGGTCAGATGGCGCTCGTGGGGCGTGTCCTCCGTATGCCGGGAGGTGTCGACGTACACGGAGGCCCAGGGGCCGTGATGTTCGTAGAGTGGATGCAGAAAGGCGAGATCCATGGTTCCCTCCCGGTGTCGCTCGGCGGGTAGTGCGTCCCGGGCGGGTACCCGGACCGCAGGGACGAACACGACGAGCGGGGTACCACCATGGCCGGAGTCGACCCCACCAGGCTGGACGACCAGCAGCTCATGAAGGAGCTGGAGACGATCCACCGCACGCGCCACGACACGCTTCTCTACGGCTCGACCGACGCGCTGCGGGCCCACAACGATCGCATGGCCCGGCTGGAGGGCGAGTACCTGCGCCGCAACCCGCGGCGCATGGTGGCCGCGGGCCGTACCCGCGAGGGGGCCCGGGAACGCCGGAGCGGGGAGTCGGTGACTCCCCGCACCTGAGCGCCGTGCCCGGACGCCTCGGACGCCGCTTCCCTGCGGCACCGCTCAGCGGCGTACCGGGGGCCGGTCCCAGTGGCGGTGCGCCGCTGTCGCGGATATGAACGCCTGTGCGAACTCCCCGTCCGCGCGGCTGCCCGGTGACGCGTCCGTCACCACGCCCCGGTCGGCCGTCACGGCGCCCGTGGACAGCGTGAGGCCCTGCGGTTCCAGAGCGGACAGGACACCGACGCCCGAGCCCAGCGCGCCGACCGGTTTGCCGTGCAGATAGGCGCTGCGGACGAAGCGCAGCGCGTCCGGGTCCTCGGCCACCGGCGGCGTCCCGGTCGGTCCGCCCGGCACCAGGACCGCGTCGTACAGCACCGACGCCACCGTCGGCAGGGCCCGGTCGACCGTGTAGTGCTCGCCGTCGGCTCCCGTGACCGTGCCGTCCGTCGGCGCCAGCGCCTCCACGATCGCGCCCTCGGCGGCCAGCGCCTCCCGTACGGAGGTCACCTGCTCGGCGTCGACGCCGTCGGTGACCAGGACCGCGATCTGCCGGGTGCGGATCGAGCCGTCGCCGCGCAGGGCCTCCAGGCTGAGCGCGGGAGACTCCCGCTTGTACGGCGTCTCCTGCGCCGCGGGTTCGGGAACACCGATGCCGCGGGCCACGGCAGCCGCCAACTCGCCGTCCACCCGCGCCAGTTGCTCGACGGTACGGGCCCGGACCGTCATCGCGTCGACCTTGCCGAGTTCGAACCGGAAGGCATCGACGATGTGCTGCCTCTCCCAGTCCGCCATGCTGTGGAAGAACAGCGCGGCCTGGCTGTAGTGGTCCTTGAAACTCTCGCTCCGCTTACGGATCTTGGCGCCGTCGACCCGCTCCGCGATGGGGGTGCCCCCGCGCGAGTCTGTTCGAGTGTGGGGGAGCGTGTAGGCGTGTCCGTCGGCGCCCGCGTGCGCGGGGCAGCCGCCGCCCAGGGTGTTGGGGAAGTAGTTGGTGCCCCGGTGGACGGCGCTCTGGTGGTAGCCGTCGCGCTGGTTGGTGCGGACGGGTGCGACCGGCCGGTTGACCGGGATCTGGGTGAAGTTGGGACCGCCCAGCCGGATCAGCTGGGTGTCCAGATAGGAGAAGTTGCGGGCCTGGAGCAGCGGGTCGTTGGTGAAGTCGATGCCCGGGACGACGTTTCCGGTGTGGAAGGCGACCTGTTCCGTCTCCGCGAAGAAATTCTCCGGGTTGCGGTCGAGCACCATCCGGCCGATCGGCCGCACCGGCACCTGCTCCTCCGGGATGAGCTTCGTGGCGTCCAGCAGGTCGAAGTCGAAGGCGAACTCGTCCTCCTCCGGCACCAGTTGGACACCCAGTTCCCACTCCGGGTACTCGCCGGCCTCGATCGCGTGCCACAGATCGGCCCGGTTGAAGTCCGGGTTGCGGCCCTGGCACTCCTGCGCCTCGTCCCACACCAGTGAGTGCGCGCCCAGCTTCGGCTTCCAGTGGAACTTCACGAACGTGCCGCGCCCCTCCGCGTTCACGAAGCGGAAGGTGTGCACCCCGAAGCCCTGCATCATGCGGTAGCTGCGCGGGATCGCCCGGTCCGACATCAGCCACATGATCGCGTGCAGGGTCTCGGGCTGCAGCGACACGAAGTCCCAGAGGGTGTCGTGCGCGGACGCCCCGGTCGGGATGTCGTTGTGCGGCTCTGGCTTCACCGCGTGCACGAAGTCCGGGAACTTGATGCCGTCCTGGATGAAGAACACGGGGAAGTTGTTGCCGACGAGGTCGTAGTTCCCCTCCGACGTGTAGAACTTCGTGGCGAAGCCACGCACGTCCCGCACGGTGTCCGCCGAGCCCTTCGGGCCCTGGACCGTCGAGAACCGCACGAAGACCGGCGTACGCACCGACGGGTCCTGGAGGAAGGCCGCACGGGTGAACTCCGCACAGGACTCGTACGGTTCGAAGTAGCCGTAGGCGCCCGCGCCCCGCGCGTGCACCACCCGCTCCGGGATCCGCTCGTGGTCGAAGTGGGTGAGCTTCTCCCGGAAGTGGCCCTTCAATTGTTCACTGGGGCTTCCATCAGCGTCGGTCCGCGCTCGCCGGCCGTCAGCGAGTCGTCGGTGTGGTCGACCTCCACGCCCTGGTCGGTGGTGAGCGGCCCCGCGGCCGGGTCGTCGGCGTGGAAGGACTCGCGCTGTTCCTGCTTGCGGTCGGCGGGGGACGTCATCAGCCGGCCCCCTCGGAGAACACGTGCAGGAACGCGTCGCAGAACGCCTTCAGATCATCCGGTTTGCGGCTGGTGACCAGCTTGTTGCTCCCGTGGTCGCAGATCTTGACCTGCTCGTCGACCCAGGTGCCGCCCGCGTTGCGGATGTCGGTCCGCAGGCTCGGCCAGGAGGTCAGCGTCCGGCCCCGGACGACATCCGCCTCGACCAGGGTCCAGGGGGCGTGGCAGATCGCGGCGACCGGACGGCCCTGCTCGAAGAAGTCCCGCACGAACGCGACGGCCTTCTCGTCCATGCGCAGGAAGTCCGGGTTCGCCACCCCGCCCGGCAGGACCAGCCCGCCGAAGGAGTTCGCGGAGGCCTCCCCGACGACCTCGTCCACGGGGAAGGTGCTCGCCTTGTCGAGGTGGTCGAAGGCCTGGATCTCACCGGCCTCAGTGGACACCAGCACGGGCTCGTGGCCGGCGTCCTTCGCGGCCTGCCACGGATCGGTCAGCTCGATCTGCTCGACACCCTCGGGCGCGGTCAGGAATGCGATACGCATGATGCATCAACGTCCTTTCTCGGCATGCCAGTTCGCTTGGTCCTCGGCGCGTTTGCGGTGACGGCGGCCCGTGCGCAGGCAGCGCAGCAGCTCCTCGCCGTACGGCAGCAGCACACAGGCACCGATCGCGGCGGTGATGCCCGCGAGGTAGCCGCGCGACAGCGGGCGCCGCCGGGGCACCAGCCGCCAGGCCTCCGGGTCGCCGTCGCCGCCGCGCAGCAGCTTCCTCATCTGGTCGGCGTGCAGACAGGTCAGTGCGGCCAGTGCGGCGAACGGCAGCGACTCCAGGAAGCTGTGGATGTGCTGCTCGACCGGTTTGACCTCACGGTCGCTCTCGACCGCCGTCCGTACGTCCCACAGCGCGGTCGCCTCGTGCACCGCGGCGCCGCCCAACTGCACGGAGAGCAGCAGGGGGTTGACCTCGTAGCGCAGGGTCAGCGCGATGGGCACGCCCACCTCGGCCATCATCAGGGAGTGCAGCAGCGACTCCTTGGTGCCGGCCGTCTCCTCGATACGGGTGCGGCGGTGCATCACCCAGTCGGCGAGACCGGGCACGAACCAGCCGGGCAGCAGCCCGTAGAGGAGATAGCGGGTCGTCACGTCCCCGACGTCCACCGTGGAGGAGCCGGCGCCGATCTCGGAGGTCCGGCCCGGGCTCATACGCGGCCCCCGGGGTCCGGTTCGGCCCGGCTGATCTCGGCGAGCGCCGAGCCCGGGTCCCCGGCCTCGGACAGGTCACCGAGGCTCACCACCCCGACCGGCAGCCCGTCCTCGACGACCGGCAGCCGGCGCACGGCGTGCGCGCGCATCAGTGCGACGGCCGCCTCGACGGGGTCGTCCGGGCTCACCACGAGCGGGTCCGGCGTACACACGGACCGCGCGCTCGCCGTCTGCGGGTCCACGCCCTCGGCGACCGCCCGCACCGTGATGTCACGGTCGGTGAGCACGCCCACGACCCGCTGACCGTCGGCCACCAGCACATCGCCGATGTCCTGCGCGCGCATCAGTCGCGCCGCCTCCACCAACGAGGCGTCCGGCCGAACGGCGACCGCCCCCGGCGTCATGACCTCCCGTACGAAATCAGGCATCACTGTGGTCCTCTCCTCCGTTCCCGGCCGAGGTGACCACCTCGGCCGCCGTGGTCCTGGACGCCGCCCGCAGTACCCGTGGGACGGCGGGCCATGCGCACGAGCGACCGGGCGGGCGTCGTCCGGACGCCGGAGCAGCCCCCCGATCAGGTCGAATCGAACCCGTGCGCCATCTCCAGCGACGCGACCTCTCGGTCCTCCCGCTGGACACGCCCGCGTACCGGATTCGCCGGGCCCGCTCGTGTCGGGCCGGGGCCTTCGCTCGTGCGGGGCGCGATCTACCCCTGCCGTCCGCGCCCCGCCTCCACGAGGGCCTCGGCCACTTCCTGGACGGTGGTGTAGCGCGCCGCGCGTGGCAGGTGCTCCACCGCTTCCAGCAGGGCGTCGGGGGCGTAGGCCCGGCGCAGGGCCCGGGCGAGTTCGCGGGGGCCCGCGGGGAACGCCCGGCGGCTCAGATGGCGGGTCAGTTCCGTGCGTACCGCCGTCAGGGACGCGGTAGGGCGTCCCGGGGTGATCGGGCCGCCGGCGACCTCGGGGTCGTCGTCGGCGACGGGTTCCGGGTCGTGCCATTCCTCGGTCCGCGTGGGGTGCCCGGACCGGAGCAGACCCTGGAGTTCGTGCTTCATCTCCTCGTCTCGATGGACGCTCAGCCGGTCACTGCCTCGCTGCATGACTCCCTCCAGATCTTCGGGGTCGTGACCGCGTACCCGATGACCGGAGGCCGACACGGGGTTTGCCCGGCGAACGGCGGGAGACCCGGCACAGGCCCCCCACTCCCATCTCCGGGAGGGAACGGCCATGGCACTGCTCGCCGTGTTCATCCCGCTCCTCATGCTCGGCGTGGTGCTCGCACTGGGCCGTTACGAGGAGCTGCTGCTGCAGACGAGGACGAGGACGAGGACGAGGAACGCCGACGGAAGCGACGAAGGCCGCGGCGGACCGCTCGTCGCCACGCTTCCGATCAGAATCGTGCCGGCACCGGGGCCCGCGGTGACGCGTACCTCTCCGTCCCCTGCGCCGGCAGCCGGTCCGCCGCGGTCCGCGGCGCCCTGGCGGCCGTACCGACATCCGGCTACCCCGGGCGGTGGCCGTCGGCGCGGTGGAGGGTGTTCCAGGCGGGGCGTATCGAGGGTATGAGGGCCGGGACACGGGCGCGGTAGGCCTCGTAGGAGGCTCCGAACCGGTCGGCCATCATGCCGTCCTCCACCCGCACCCGGCGCAGCAGCCAGGGGACGGCGGCGGCGAGGATCACCACCCACACTCCGAATCCGCAGGCGAGCATGGCGCCGGTGGCCAGCCCCAGCAGGCCGGTGTAGATGGGATGACGGACCAGACGGTAGGGGCCGTCGGTGCGCAGCTCATGGTGGTCCCGGACCATCGGGATGCTCGCCCACATGGTGCCCAGCACCCAGCGCGCCCACAGCAGCCAGACGGTGGAGGCGACGGCCAGCAGGGCGCCCAGGAGCGCCAGCTCCGGCTGCCAGAAGGCGAGACGGTGCCACCAGGACTCCGGGGTGTGCCGGACCAGGAGGCTGAACACGTACGCGCCGGCGATCAGCAGGATCCGGCGGGGCAGGGTCCGGCGCAGATCGCCCGCGAGCGCCGCCGTCCCGGATCCTCTCTTCAGGCCGAACCAGACGGCGCCGACGAGCCACGCCGCGACGAACACGAAGACGCACCCGGCGATGAGTGCGACCAGAGCGGAGTGCAGTGGCGAGTCCATGCCTCCAGCGTGCGCCGCCGGGGGAGCCGGCCACCACCACCCACGGGCTGAACCCCCCTCCCACCCGCGGGTGGAGCCCCCTGCTCACCCCGCCCCGGGCGCTCCACCCGCGGGTGGAGCGCCCGGAGCGAACCCGCGCGCCTGCCGTGCGCCACCTCCCGGGTCCGTTGTCAGGCGTTCCACGTCCAGTCCGCGACCTCGGGCAGGTCCGTGCCGTGTTCGCGGATCCAGGTCTGGTGGCGGCTGCGGGCGTCGGCCATCTGCTGGCGTACCGCGGCGGCGCGCACGGCGAGGCCGGGGACGCGGTCGATGACGTCCATGACCAGGCGGTAGCGGTCCAGGTCGTTGCGGACGACCATGTCGAAGGGCGTGGTCGTGGTGCCCGACTCCTTGTAGCCGCGCACATGCAGGTTGGGGTGGCCGGTGCGGCGGTAGGCGAGGCGGTGGATGAGCCACGGGTAGCCGTGATAGGCGAAGATCACCGGCTTGTCGGCGGTGAACAGGCCGTCGTACTCGAAGTCGCTCATGCCGTGCGGGTGCTCCTCGCGCGGCATCAGCCGGGTCATGTCGACGACGTTGACCACCCGCACGGCCAGCTCGGGCAGGTTGCGGCGCAGCAACTGGGCGGCGGCCAGCACCTCCTGGGTGGGGACGTCACCCGCGCAGGCCAGGACGACGTCCGGCTCGCCGCCGTTCTCCGTGCCGGCCCACTCCCAGATGCCGGCGCCACGGGCGCAGTGGGCGCGGGCGGCGTCCATCGACAGCCAGTCGAAGCAGGGCTGCTTGCCGGCCACGATCACATTGACGTAGTCACGGCTGCGCAGGGCGTGGTCGGCCACCGAGAGAAGGGTGTTGGCGTCCGGCGGCAGATAGACCCGGACGACCTCGGGGCTCTTGTTGAGGACATGGTCGACGAAACCGGGGTCCTGGTGCGAGAAGCCGTTGTGGTCCTGGCGCCAGACGTGCGAGGTGAGCAGGTAGTTGAGGGAGGCGATGGGCGCCCGCCAGGGCAGCTCCCGCGATGTCCGCAGCCACTTGATGTGCTGGTTGACCATCGAGTCGACGATGTGCACGAAGGCCTCGTAGCAGGAGAACAGTCCGTGCCGACCGGTGAGCAGATAGCCCTCCAGCCAACCCTGGCAGGTGTGCTCGGAGAGGATCTCCAGCACCCGCCCGTGCCGGTCGAGGTGTTCGTCCACCGGCAGATGCTCGGCCTGCCAGGCCTTGCCGCTCGCGTCGAGCACGGCCTGGAGCCGGTTCGAGGCGGTCTCGTCCGGGCCGACCACCCGGAAGTTCCGGTCGGCGCGGGTGTCCAGCATGACCTGTTCCAGCAGGTCACCGAGGACCCGGGTCGGCTCGTGCAGCGTCGCGCCGGGCTTGTCGACCGGCACCGCGAAGTCGTCCAGGGAACGGATGGGCAGGTCGCGGACGAGCAGACCGCCGTTGGCGTACGGGGTGGCCCCCAGCCTGCGGGCACCGCCGGGGACACAGGCGAGGACGTCGGCGACGGGGCGGCCGTCCGGGCCGAACAGCTCCTGGGGCCGGTACGAGCGCAGCCATGACTCCAACTGCCGCAGGTGCTCCGGATTCTCGCGTACGGCGGCCAGCGGCACCTGGTGCGCCCGCCAGGTCCCCTCGACCGGCACACCGTCGACCTCGGCGGGGCCGGTCCAGCCCTTCGGGGTGCGCAGCACGATCACCGGCCAGTGCACCCGCTCGGGGACGCCGTCCTCGCGGGCCGAGCGCTGCATCGCCGCGATGCGGTCCAGCGCCCGGTCGAGGGCCTGGGCCATCGCCCGGTGCACCGTGGCCGGGTCGTCCCCGCTCACATGGATCGGCTCATGGCCGTATCCCCGCAGCAGCGCGTCGAGTTCGTGCTCCGGGAGGCGGGACAGCACGGTCGGATTGGCGATCTTGTAGCCGTTGAGATGCAGGATCGGCAGGACCGCGCCGTCGTGCACCGGGTCGAGGAACTTGTTCGAGTGCCAGGAGGCGGCCAGCGGGCCGGTCTCCGCCTCCCCGTCGCCGATCACACAGGCGACGACCAGATCCGGGTGGTCGAAGGCGGCGCCGTACGCGTGCGAGAGCGAGTACCCGAGCTCGCCGCCCTCGTGGATCGACCCCGGCGTCTCGGGCGCCACATGGCTGGGCACCCCGCCGGGGAAGGAGAACTGCCTGAACAGCCGCTCCATGCCGGGCGCGTCCCGCGACACGTCCGGATAGGTCTCGCTGTAGCTGCCCTCCAGCCAGGAGTTGGCGAGGACGGAGGGACCGCCGTGGCCGGGGCCCCACACGCACAGGGCGTCCAGGTCACGCGCCTTGATGACCCGGTTGAGGTGGGTGTACACGAGGTTCAGGCCGGGTGAGGTGCCCCAGTGGCCCAGCAGCCGCGGCTTGATGTGCTCCGGCCTCAGCGGCTCGGTCAGCAGGGGGTTGGCCATCAGATAGATCTGGCCCGCGGCCAGGTAGTTGGCGGCCCGCCAGTGGGCGTCCAGGGTGCGCAGTTCGTCGTCGGAAAGTACGGTGGCGTCCTGGTGTTCGACCTTGGACATGAGTGACTCCACAAGTCATCGAGGGGAAGAGGCGGCATGGCCGGCAAGAACGCGGCGGCGCTGCCGCGCAAGACGTACGAGAAGGAACTGCTGCGCCTGCAGACGGAGTTGGTGAAGCTGCAGGAGTGGGTGCGGGCGGAGGGTGCCCGCGTGGTCGTGGTGTTCGAGGGCCGGGACGCGGCCGGCAAGGGCGGCACGATCAAGCGGGTCGCCGAGCACCTCAACCCGCGTGTCGCCCGGATCGCGGCGTTGCCCAAACCGACCGAGCGCGAGCGCACCCAGTGGTACTTCCAGCGGTACGTGGAGCATCTGCCGGCCGCCGGGGAGATCGTGCTGTTCGACCGCTCCTGGTACAACCGGGCCGGCGTCGAGCATGTGATGGGCTTCTGCACCAGGGAGGAGTACCAGCTCTTCCTGCGCCAGTGCCCGATCTTCGAGCGGATGCTGGTCGAGGCCGGGATCGTGCTGCGCAAGTACTGGTTCTCGGTGAGCGACACCGAGCAGCAGGAGCGGTTCCGGCGCCGGCTCGAGGACCCGCTGCGGCGCTGGAAGCTGTCGCCGATGGACCTGGAGTCGATCACCCACTGGGAGGCGTACTCCCGGGCCAAGGACGAGATGCTGGTGCACACCGACATCTCCGAGGCGCCCTGGTACGTCGTCGAGAGCGACGACAAGCGCCGGGCGCGGCTGAACATGATCGCCCACCTGCTGGACTCCGTGCCGTACCGCGACGTGCCGCCGCCGGTCCTCGAACTGCCCGAGCGGCCGGCGCCGACCGGCTACGAGCGGCCGCCGCGCACCCTGCAGACCTACGTCCCCGATCACGCGGCGGGCCTCTGAGGAGCCGGTCGGCGCCGTCATAGCGGCTCGGGCACGATGACGACGGGGCAGGCCGAGTGGTGCAGCACGCCATGGGCCACCCGGCCCAGCTGCAGCCCGAAGTGGCGCGTACGGCGCCGGGCCCCGAGGACGACGAGGTCGGCGTCCCGGGAGGCGTCCACGAGCACCGCGCGGGCGGGGCCCTCGACGGTACGGCGCTCCAGCCCGACGTCCTCGGGGGCGTTCTGCAGCGCCGTCTCCAGGGCCTCCGTCGCCTGCTGCTCGTGCAGCCGGGCCGGCTCCCCGGCCAGCAGCGGATGGTCGGTGCTCTCGTGCGCGGGGCACCGCCAGGCCCGTACGGCCTCCACCGCCGCACCGCGACGCCGTGCCTCCTCGAAGGCGAACGCCACCGCCGGGGAGGCCTTGGCGTCCTCGCCGACCCCGACGACGACCCGGCCGTGCGTCCCGCGCCGGGCCTGGTTGTCGTGGCTGCCGCGCACGACGACCATCGGGCAGTGCGCGTGTCCGGCCACGGTCAGGCTCACGGAGCCCAGTACCGCCTCGGCCAGGCCGCTGCGGCCCCGGGTGCCCGTCACCAGCAGGGCGGCGGTCCGGCTCTCCCGTACGAGCGCGTACTCGGGCTCCTCCGGCAGCACCTCCGTGGAGACGGCCAGACCGGGACGGCGGGCCCGGGCCCGCCGCGCGGCGGCCCCGACGACGTCCTCGGCCATGATCTCCTCCGAGGGCTCGCCCAGGTCGTCGGCGAGGCCGGCGCCCTCGTAGCGTTCCCACAGCGAGGCGTACACCAGGCGCAGCGGCAGCCCCCGTACGGCGGCCTCGTCGGCCGCCCAGTCGACGGCCCGCAGACTGGGTTCGGAGCCGTCGACGCCCACGACGATCGGGAGGTCCATCGTCCTCACCGTCCGGTGGCGAGGTCGAAGACGATGCGGGCCTTGACCTGGCCGCGCAGCACCTCGTCGATGGACTCGTTGACGGAGGCCAGCGGCCGGGTCTCGCAGATGACCCTGGTCCGGCCGGCCGCGTGCAACTGGAAGACCTCGGCGAGGTCCTGGCGGGTGCCGACGATCGAGCCGATCACCGAGGTGCCGTTCAGGACGGTGTCGAAGATGGGCACGCGGACGGTGCCGTGCGCGGGGAGAGCGACCATGACGAGCTTCCCGCCGCGTCGCAGCCCCGCGTTCACGGCCTCGAAGGCGGCGTCGTCCACCGCGAGCGCGAGGGCCGCGTGGGCGCCGCCGTGCCGCCCCAGGACCTTTCCGACGTCGTCCTTGCGGGCGTCGATGACGAGGTCCGCGCCGAGTTCGGTGGCGAGTTCGAGCTTCTCGTCGGTGACGTCGATCGCCGCGACGGTCGCTCCGGCGAGCTTCGCGTACTGCACGGCCAGATGGCCGAGCCCGCCGACGCCGGACACCGCGACGAGCTGCGCGGGCCGCACACCGGCGACCTTGAGCGCCTTGTACGTCGTCACACCGGCGCAGGTCAGCGGGGCGGCGTCCACGGCGCTGACCCCGTCCGGCACGGGCTGAGCGAAGTCGGCCCAGGCCAGCATCTTCTCGGCGTATCCGCCGTCGCAGCCGTAGCCGGTGTTGACCTGCTGCTCGCACAGCGTCTCCCAGCCGGACAGACAGTGCTCGCACCGCCCGCAGGCCCGGCCGAGCCACGGCACGGCGACCCGCTGTCCGACGGAGAGGTGGGTGACGCCGTCGCCGAGCTGCTCGACCAGGCCGACACCCTCGTGGCCGGGCACGAACGGCGGGTTCGGCTTGACGGGCCAGTCGCCATGGGCGGCGTGGATGTCGGTGTGGCACAGCCCGGACGCCTCGACCCGGACGCGGACCTGGCCGGGGCCGGGCTCGGGGTCGGGGCGCTCCTCGATGACCAGGGGTTCACCGAAGGCTCGTACGACCGCTGCCTTCATCGTTTCTGCTCCTTGGGACGGGTCAGCCGTGCGCGACGACGGCGACGGGGGCGACGGAGTGGTGCAGGACGGCGTGGGTGACGGAGCCGATGTGGGCGCCGAGCGTGCCCCGGCGGACCCGGCGGCCGACGACGACCAGGGAGGCCGTACGGGAGGCGTCGACGAGGTGGTCGGCGGCCGAGCCGAAGACGGAGTTCTCGGTCACCTCCACCGCGGGGAACTTCTCCCGCCAGGGCCGCACGAGCTCGGTCAGCGCGATGCCCTCCTGCCGCGTCAGCTCGCCCGCGACCTCGAGGTCGGGCGCGGGGCCGTAGGCGTAGTAGCGGGACATGTCCAGGTTCCAGCCGTGCACGACCCGCAGGGGAGCACCGCGCCGGGCCGCCGCCGCGAAGGCGAACTCGATCAGGGTGTCGTCCGGGTGCTCGATGTCGAGGCCCAGGACGACGGGCCGGAACGGGGTCGCGGCCGACGGGATGCCGACCGGGTCCATCTCGTGTTCGTCGGCGGCCTGCTCCCCGGCCCGGACCAGGACGACCGGGCTTTCGGCGTGCGCCACGACCGACAGTCCGACGGATCCGATCATGAACCCGCCGATCCCGCTCAGCCCGCGGGAGCCGAGCACCAGCAGGTCGGCGTCCTTCGCCACGTCCGCCAGCACCTCGGCGGGCCGCCCCGACAGCTGCTCCGTGGTCACCGCGAGGCCGGGATGACGCAACCGAACGCCTTCGGCCGCCTCGCGCGGAATGCGCTCGGTCCAGTGCTGATGCGTCTCCGGTCCGAGCAGCGGTGCCTGCGCCATGGGGCTCGGTACCGGCTCCCAGACCTGGACCAGCTTCAGCGGCAGGGCCAGCAGCTGTGCCTCGCGGGCCGCCCACTCGGCCGCCGCACGGCTCTCGGGAGAGCCGTCGAGGCCTACGGTGACGGTGCGGGTCATGATCTCCACCTCCTGGATCGGGGGTTCCGATTCGAGATTCGTCCACGGACGCGGCGCACGGCAGGGGCCGCAGGTCCCGGCCCGGGACCGAACGGCCCTGCCGTGTCCGCCGTGCTCACCGCAGCCAGCGGCCGCGACGGACGAGGGGGAGCCGTGCCCAGAGCCGGCCGAGGCCCATGGTGTCGCCGGCGGAGGCGGCGGCCAGGGCGATCAGGACGACGGCGTAGACGACGTGGTAGTCCACGAACGGGTTCGTCGACATGCTGGCCGAGCCGTCCGAGAGATGCCTGGCCGGCGGCCACTCGGCGATCCACATCAGCGCCATCATCAGGGTGCCGGCGAGAGCCGCGAAGCGCAGCGCCACGCCCGCGACGAGCGCGACACCGATCCCGAGCAGCCCCAGCATGAACAGCCAGTCGGCCCAGGTGTCGCCGGCCCAGGAGTGGAAGGTGGACTCCATCGGCCCGGCGGCGACGGAACCGAGGAAGCCCCTGGTCGGCGAACCGCCGTCGATCCAGCCCTTCCCGGCGGGGGTGGCGTAGCCGAAACCGAAGGTCTTGTCGAGGAAGGCCCACAGGAAGACGAAGCCCGTGAGCAGGCGCAGCGACGCGAAGGCATAGGCCCGCGCGGTGTCCGTGCCGACACGTGCCGACACGGCGGAGTCGGATGCGGAGGCGGTCCGGTGCCTGCGGAAGGACGGCAGGTGGAGGCCCGGGCTCCGGTGAGGGTGCTCGTGCACGGCCATGGCGGTGATCCCTTCAAGGGGTGGGACGGTCCGTTCGGTCTCTGACGTCCCTCACTCTCGTCGCCCGGGGCGCCGGCGGCCGGATGCCGAAGGTCCGCCGTGGCCGGGCTGAACGTCCCTGTCCGCAGGGCCCGTTGGGGCGCGTCCTCGGCCGTCGACGCGCCGGAGGAGGCTCAGCCGTCGCGGTCGGGTGCCGGGCGGTGGATCCTGGGACCGAGCGAACGGAGAAAGGTGGCTCATGTCCCAGGGCGGCACGGGCAGACATGTTCCGGGGTGGCGCGATCTGATGCCAGGAGCCGTCGCCCTTCTGGGGTATCGGCGCACCTGGCTGAGGGGCGACCTGCTGGCCGGTTTCACCGTCGCCGCCTATCTGGTGCCGCAGGTCATGGCGTACGCCGGGGTGGCCGGGCTCCCGCCGGCCGCCGGACTGTGGGCGATCCTGCCCGCCCTCGCCCTGTACGCGCTGTTCGGGTCCTCACGGCTGCTCTCGGTCGGCCCCGAGTCCACGACCGCCCTGATGACGGCCACCGTGGTCGCTCCGCTCGCCGCCGGTCACGAGGAACGCTACGCCACCCTGGCGGCCACCCTCGCCGTCACGGTCGGACTGCTGTGCCTGGTGGCCCGAGCGGTACGACTGGGCTTCCTCGCCGACCTGCTCTCCCGCCCGGTCCTGATCGGCTATCTGGCGGGCGTGGCACTGATCATGATGGTGGACCAGCTGCCCAAACTCACCGGGGTGAAGACGACCGGCGCGGAGTTCTTCCCCCAACTGTGGTCGTTCCTCGGCAATCTGACCGACGCCCACCCGGCCACCGTCGTACTGTCCGCCGTCGTACTCGTGTTCCTCTTCACGGTGTACCGCTGTGCCCCCGCCCTGCCCGGCCCGCTGTTCGCCGTCGCCCTCAGCACGGTCGCCGTGGTGGTCTTCGACCTCGACGGGCGGTACGGCATCAAGGTGATCGGCACCGTCCCCTCCGGCCTGCCCGGGCTCGCGTGGCCCGACCTGAGCGAGATCCCGGGACTGGTGCTGCCGGCCCTCGGCGTGCTGATCGTCGCGTACACCGACTTCATCCTCACCGCGCGGGCCTTCTCCGGGAAGGACGACGAAGGCCCCGGGCTCGACCCCGACCAGGAGTTCCTGGCGCTGGGCGCGGCCAACCTCGGCGCGGGTGTGCTGCACGGCTTCCCCGTCAGCAGCAGCGCCAGCCGCACCGCGCTGGCCTCCTCGGCGGGCGCCCGCAGCCAGGTGTACTCCCTGGTGGCGGGCGCGGTGGTGCTGGCGGTCCTGCTGTTCCTCAGCCCGCTGCTGCGGCGCACCCCCTCGGCCGTCCTGGGCGCACTCGTCGTGTACGCCGCCGTCCGCATGATCGACCTCGCCGGCTTCCGCCGCCTCGCGTCCTTCCGCCGCCGTGAGCTGCTGCTCGCCCTCGGCTGCCTCGCCGGGGTGCTGGCCCTCGACATCCTCTACGGCGTGCTGGTGGCCGTCGGCCTGTCCGTGGCCGAGCTGCTGACGCGGGTGGCCCGCCCGCACGACGCCGTCGAGGGACTGGTGCCGGGACTGGCCGGCATGCACGACATCGACGACTACCCGCAGGCCCGCACCATCCCCGGCCTGCTGGTGTACCGCTACGACTCACCGCTGTTCTTCGCCAACGCGGAGGACTTCCGCCGCCGCGCCCTGGCCGCCGTCGACGAACAGAGCGACCCGGTGCGCTGGTTCGTCCTCAACACCGAGGCCAATGTCGAGGTCGACATCACCGCGCTCGACGCGGTGGACGAACTGCGCCGCGAACTCACCCACCGCGGCGTCGTGTTCGCCCTCGCCCGCGTCAAACAGGACCTCATGGACGACCTCAGGGCGTACGGCCTCGCGGACACCGTCGGCGCGGACCGCATCTTCCCCACCCTGCCGACAGCCGTGGCCGCCTACCGCGAGGTGTACGGCGCGCAATGAACGGCCGCACGCCGGGCTCCAGTGCGCAGACCATGATCGCACCGGGTCGCCTGACGGCCTCGCCACTGCCGAGCGGTCAGCGCAGGTATGCGCAGTCGCTGTTGGCGCCGAAGGCGAGCTGGTCCACCAGCGCCGGTATCCCGCTGTGGCCGCCGCATCCGTTCCCTCGCGCACAACGAATGCGGGACAGACGTGAGCTCCTCGACTCCGCTTCCGCCGGGACCGGTGGCAGCGCCCCGATGGCCGCGAGCCCGAACCGGGGCGGAGGGCGCCGACGCCTCCGGCTGGATCCCACCTT
This sequence comes from Streptomyces sp. NPDC005648, assembly GCF_040605395.1. Classification (NCBI taxonomy): domain Bacteria; kingdom Bacillati; phylum Actinomycetota; class Actinomycetes; order Kitasatosporales; family Streptomycetaceae; genus Streptomyces; species Streptomyces sp. NPDC005648. The sequence goes on from NZ_JBEXCS010000080.1 coordinate 33,150, forward strand.
GCCCCTCGACCAGGCGCAGACCGTGCGGCGTGCGGCTGGACTCGTGCGCATACCAGGTCAAGGCCGGCCACCGGGTCCGTCTGCTGATAACCGACGGCTCCCACCCGCGGTACGCACGCGACGAGGGCACCGGTGCCTGGATGCCGGGGGCACCGCGAACCCGTGCGCAAACCGGCGGCCCCGGCCCAGCGGATCAGGTCCACCGGGAGGTCGCAGCGCTTGAGCCGGTACAGCTGTGGTTTGTTTACTCCCCTGGACGGGGTTGGTGGACAACTTGCGCCCAGGAAGACTGCTCACAGCCGCCTCACGGCTACCGACCGCCCCGGGCTCACCCGTGTGGTCTCAACATCCAACGCGCAAAAAAGACAAGCATCGTGCCTACAGCCAGAGCCTCTGGTACCACAACGTCAGCACGAAGCAGCTTCTCGACAGGAGCAGCGGATTAGTGGATAAAACACCGGTCTGGTGTCAGAGGCATTTCCATGCCCATTGCTGAACTCCGCAGAGGAAACATCCACTCCCCGATGGCCGAGGAGGAGGTCACCTACCCCGTAAGCATCGTTCTCTCGCTTCAGCGCGAGCAGACGGCGCCCCTGCTCCGCACCATGCGCAGTCAGCATGTGCTGCCCGCCCTGAGCCACACCTGGGGCTCCGCACAGGCCTACGGTGTCCTGCTGCGCCAGGCCGACACTCCGCTCACCGTCCTGGACGTGCCCGGTCCGCAGTGGATCGAGGGACTCGAGCAACGCGTGCACGCGCTCAGCAACATCTCATCCGTGGTGGTGCTCGTACCTGCTGACCACTCGGAGCCCGCAGGGCTTCTGTTGGCGGGCGCCGCCAACGTCATTCCCCGCGACACGCCTGTCAGGGAGCTCGCCAGCAGAATCGCCGCGGAACGGCGATGGCTGGACATGCGGCACTCACCGCAACGGCCTGCACCGGATGCGCGACAGTACCGCTCGCTGCGCCCACGGCAGTACTCCCAGCAGGTACTTTTCGACATCCTCAGTTCCGCCTCGCGACCCTGGTGCTGCCATGATCTGTGCCTGCTGCTCGGCACAGCCTGGGAGCCGATGAGCCGCCGAGCGCTGCAGGCCAGGACCGCGCGGCTCAACGAGCGTCTCATGTCTTACGGGATATCCCTGGACTACACCGCCCAATGGGGGCGCACGACATTCATGGGGATCGTCGAGGGCCCAGGAATGGATGAACGTCGGCGGTGAAAACCTCGCGGTGAGCGCCGCCCACCCCGCCCGTTGCGGCGGGCGGGGTGGGCGCTGAGCTGAGGGGCGATGCCGGGTCAAGGGACGAGGCGGCGAGGGCGGTGAGCCGTGGGCCTCACAGTTCGTCCTTGATGTTGGAAGTAACGGGTCGGGCGGCGAGCGCGACCATCAGGACGGCGGCAGCGGCCGTGCGGTCGCGGATGTCGCCCCAGCCGACCGTGTGGACCCAGTTGAAGGCGCCGCCGGGGTTGGTGAAGACCCGGCTGATGCCGCGCCAGTTGCGGATCAACTCGATGTAGCGGGCCATGCGGGTCTGGCCGCCGGTGTTGAGCTGACGGCCGAGGTCGGCGGCGATCGGGCGGAAGCGGGTGCCCTCGGAGATGGCCATGATCAGGCGCAGGACGCCGACCGACTTGTTCCTCACGTAGTTCGCCGGCGGCTGCGACGGGTTCTGATGCAGGTCGAAGACGGCCTGCCGGAGGTTCTGGTGGCTCAGGCTGAGGTCCTCCAGCGATGTGTTGGCCGATCTGGCGAGGTCGTTGTAGTTCTCGTGGCCGTTCATGTCGCCGTACTGCGTGAATCCGTTCTGCGTGGGGCTCAGGACGGCGGCGGGTATGTCCTCGGGGTGGTCGCGGCTGAGCGGGATGTACACATTGCCGGCCTGGGGCGAATAGAAGTGCCACCCGACGACGTACATGTCGCTGACTCTGATGATCAGGTGGATGGTCGCACCGGCTGTCGTCACCGTGAGGTCGATGTACGCGTGGTCCGCGCCGGCGCCCGGGGTGACGTCGACGGCGAGGTTACGGCCGCCCCGCTGGACGTTCACGCGGTGACCGCCGTGCGCGTCGATGATGGACCGCAGGTGGCTGATCGTGTGGGCGTAGCCCTCCCCGCTGGCGTCGACGTCCCAGTGGGCGAGGTACCAGGTCGAGGCCGAGAGTTCGGTGTCCTTGGTGCTCAGGTTGAGAGTGCTGGACGCCTTCGAGGACGTCGAGTGCGTATGCGAGGGGTCGGCCAGCGCGAACGCGCCGACCACGAGCGCGGGCACGGCGAGCGACGTGCCCACGCGCTGCAACAGGCGAGAGGCCATGGGAGGTCTCCGTTACGTGAGAGGGGGACGGGATCCGGAATTCCGAATTCCTGTCGATCGTCAGGGCCGGAAGGTTGTCCGGCGAGCCTCTTTCATCACTCAGAACAATCCGGGGGCCGGGCGAAGTGCCCGCCGGCCTGAGGTCGGCGGGCACTTCGGATCTCAGGGGTGCCGCTACGTGTCAGTGGCAGTCGCTGTACTTGTTGGCGCGCCCGTGGAGGATGAAGCGGAACTGCGGCTGGTTGCTGCTGTTGAGGACATTGGCCGTGCCGTCGTAGTAGTAGTCGTGGTCCACGAGGGCCCGGTAACCGTAGCCGCCCCACACCTGGGAGGTGTGGTAGCCGTTGCCGTCCTTGATGGTGTTCCACGTGTAGCTGTCCAGCCAGAAGTGCGGGTTGATCCGCACCACGCGCTTGATGGGTCTCGCGCCGAACCATTCCGTCCTGCCGGACGGGACGCTCATGCCGACGGTGCGCGACCAGCCGACGGACTTGCCGTAGGACCACGAGTACGAGAACTCGGCGCCGAGGCCGGCATCGAACAGCTTGCCGATGGAGCGCTCGGCACTGACGGAGCCGCCCACCGTCTTGGTGGTGGTCGTCGTGGTGGTGTAGCTCTGCGAGACGTTGTAGTTGAGGGGGCCGCCGTTGTCGCAGTTGCTTGCCGGCTCGGACCAGGCTGTTTCGGCCCCCTCGTACGTCCAGGAGGACGACTGGGGGTAGTAGCAGTGGCCCTTGAGCTCCTTCCAGTTCGGGTTCAGGTAGACCTTGGCCGCGCGAGCGTCGCCGATCCGGTCGAAGACCGGGGCCTTGCCCTGGTAGCTCTTGTCGTGGAGCTCGTGCGTGACGGTGTTGTAGTACCAGACGCTCTGGCCGCTCCGGTTGGAGCCGTCCTGACAGATGTTCGGGAGCAGGTTGTCCCATTTGCCGTTGAGGTCCGTCTCGTTGGCCGCGCTCGCGGTCGTGGCGGAGGCCAGGCCCAGGCCGCTGACCGCCAGGCCGCAGGCTGCGATGGTGAGCAGCCACTTCTTGACAGGGGTGGGGACCATTTTCGCGTTCCTTAGCTCGGTGAGACCAACCGTGGGTGAGATCGAGTAGATGGTGATCAATGCGGGTGCGAGTGATCCTTCGCGGCCGTGAGTTGTCCGGCAACCCAGTTCATGGGCGTAAACAAACAGGTCAGCGACGTGCTCCCTGGAATCCGGCCCGTCGTGTCACGCGCGGGATCGAGAGGGCTGGAACGGCATACGTGTGCCCGGGCCGCCCGGCGACACGGTTGCTCGGCGGGCGGAGGTCACGCCATCGTCAGGGACCGCCTGCCGTCAGGGACCGCCTGCCGTCGGGGAACGCCAGCCGTCGGGGAACGCGGCGCGGCTCGTCATCGACACCAGCTGGAGCTGGTACCGGCCCGGCCACAGGCGGACCGCCTCGCGGGCGCCGGTGCGGTGGAGCGGTGGAGCGGTGGTCAGTGTGGACGGGGCGTGTCGCAGACGGGGTGGTAGGGCGCGTCGGGGATGTACAGGCGCCATTGGGCCGCGGTGAGGGTGGTGCCGGTGCGTGTGCAGGCCTGGGTGATGGCGTGGGAGGGGGTGATGGGGTAGCGCTGGAGCGGGGTGTGGTCGCTGGTGGCGTAGAGGGTGGCGCTGTCGGGGCTGAAGGCGAGGGAGCTGATGGGCTCGCCGGGGGTGGTGAGGTTGCCGCCGAGGGGTTGTTGGGTGGCGGTGTCCCAGAGCTGGAGAGTGCCGGAGTCGCCGGCGACGGCGAGGGTCCTGCCATCGGGACTGAACGCGAGGGCGTTGACGGCTTCGGGGGTGTCACCGAGCGCCGCTGGGAAGAGGTTCGGCAGGACACCCGTACGGTGGCGGAGGGTTCCGTCCCACAGGGCTACGCGGCCGGTCATGTCACCCGCCGCCATGCGGGAGCCGTCCGGGCTGAAGGCCACGGCGTTGATCTGCTCGCCCTGGCTGAGGGTGCGCCGGGTGACCGGGCCGGACGGCAGCTCGGTGAAGTCCACGTCTCCCGCGAGCAGCTGGCCGTCGGGGCGGACGGCCAGGTGGATGCTGCCGAGGTCGTTGAGCATGGCCGCTCTGCTGCGGTGTGCGGTGTTCCACACCTCGCCGCTCACACGACCGATGCCGCGCGTCCTGGAGGCCAGCAGTGTCCGGCCGCCGGGACCGAGCACGACCGTGAGGACCGCTTCGGTGGATGACTGGTGCGCCAAGTCCAGCATGGTCCGTTCGCGGTTGCGGATCAGGTCCCAGATGACAAACCGCTGGGGGGAGGTTTCGCGGCCCGGGGCGGAGACGCTGTAGGTGAAGGCCGTGCTGTCGGGGCTGAAGGCCATCAGCGACATGGTGTCCTGTGTGTCCAGCTCCACGGCCGGCTCGGCGGGATCGAGGGAGGCGGGCAACGGGGGCGAGGGCAGCGTACGCATCAGGTGCCCGTCACGGGTGTCGCGCAACTGGAAACGGAAGCCGCTCGCGGACCGCTCCGCGGTGGCGAGCGTGCCGCCGTCCGGGCTGAGCAGCGCGTTTTCCAGGGGGTGGCTGCTCCACGGGGCGGTGAGGGCCGCCCCGAGGTCGAGGGAGTGGACGGTGCTGCCTTCGAGGTAGCGCAGAATCGGGCGACCGGGATCCCAGGCGAGACCGCCGCGTAGGAGCTGGCCGTTCAGAGGATGGCGGAACACCGGGGCGTAGGGGGCGGACAGCCGCCACACCGTGATCTCGTCGTGTCCTGAGACCGCCAGGAATGCCCCGTCGTGGCTGAAGGCGATGTTCTGGATGTCCGGTTCGGCGATATCGGCGAATTGCCGTCCGGAAGCGGTGTCCCAGACGCGCACGCCGACGCGGGAGACGGCGGCGAGCCGGTCGCCGCCGTCATCCAACGCGAGCCACGAGTTGTCGTCGTCACAGTGGTTCGCTCCGGGACTCCGCCAGCCGCCGGGGAGGCCGCGGTGGCGGACGATGTCCCGGACCGTCATCGGACCGCCTTGGGGGCAGACGGCCACCAGCCGGTCGTCCGCACTCAGGGCCACGTTCGTCGGGTCGGCCGCCGCCGTCCGGAACAGCACCCGGCCGTCCGCGACGGAACGCAGCTGCACCTGATCGTCGTCGAGGTGGCTCACCAGGTAGCTGCGGTTGCCGGCACCGAAGCTGGGAATGTCCGACGACGGCAGACGCTGCCCGGTACCGGTCCACTTCCCGGCCGACACGTCCCACAGGCGCGCGCCGCTGTCCGCATCGACGGCCAGCACCCGGCCATCCGGACTGGCCCCCGTCACCTGGCCGTCCGGCAGTAGCCCCGAGGCGATACGGCGGTGCGTGACCACGTCCCAGGTCCTCCACTCCCGGCCGTTCGAACTGAGCAGCGTACGGCCGGAATCGACGAGCAGGCGCAAGGCTCCGCTGCCGAACCCGGAGTCGGTGAAGGCGTCCAGTTCGGTCTGGGCGGCGGCGCCGAGCAGAGCCGAACGGGTTTCGGGGAGCGGGGCGATCCGCCAGGCGGCGACGCTGAGCAGCATGGCGGTCCTGGGGTCGGTCGTCCGCATCGCGTCGGCCACCGCGGCGACCCGGCGGGCCGCCGTGTCGGTGGCTTCCTGCCGGCTGGTCCGGTGCTGCTGCCAGGCGACCAGGCCGGCGATCAGCGCCACAGCCAGGGTGGCGGAGAGCGCGGCGACGAGGCGACGTGCCCTGCGGGTGGTCCGGGTGGCGGCCCGGCGTTCGGCTTCGCGGGCATCGAGCGCGGCCGTGAGGAACGCCCGCTCGGAGGAGGTCAGCTCGCCCTGCTGCCCGGGACGCCCGAAGAACTCCTCAGCGCGTACCAGGTGGGTACCCCGGTACAGGGTTCCGGAGTCGCGGCCGAGTTCCTCCCAGGCGCGGGCGGCCTCGGTGAGGCGACGGTGGTGGCGCAGCCGCTCACGGTCCTCGTCCATCCAGCCGCGCAGCCGCGGCCAGCAGCTGATCAGGGCCTCATGGGCGAGTTCCACGCCGTCCGCGTCCACGGTCACCAGCCGGGCGCCGGCCAGTTCCTCGACGACCGCGGGCACCTCGGGGTCCGCCCACTCCTCCAGTTCGGCACGCTTGACCGGGCGCCGGGTGTCCGCGGCGCCCTGTCCGGGTTCGATGAGCCGAAGCAGCAACTGCCGGGCCGTCCTGGCCTGTGCGGGCGACAGCTGTCCGTAGACCTGTTCGGCGGTGGCGGCGATCGCGCCGTGCACACCGCCGGCCGCTTCGTAGGCGGCCATCGTCAAGGTCCGGCCCCGGCGCCGCCGCCAGGTCTCCAGCAGGGCGTGCGAGAGCATCGGCAGCCCGCCGGGCTGATCGGCGACCTCTTCGACGAGCCTGGCGGTCAGCGCACGCTCCACCAGCAGCCCGGCGGCCGCGGCCGGCTTGACGACCGCGTCCCGCAGCTCCGCCGGTGTCATCGGCCCCACCAGCAGTTGGGCGTCCCGCAGCGCGTCCACGAGCCCCCGGTGTTCGGCGCACCGCCCGTAGAAGTCCGCCCGCACCGCGATGACCACCCGCAACCGGCTGCCCGGCTCCCGGGCGGCCAGGAGCAGATCGAGAAACCGGGCCCGCTCGGCCTGGTCCCGGCACAGCGTGTACATCTCCTCGAACTGGTCGACGACGACCCAGCTGTCCGGCTCGCCCTCCCGCGGGGCCAGCAGCCGGCCATGGGTCGCCGCCGGAGTGGCCCCCGGGGTGAGCACCCGGAGTACGGCCGTGCCGCCCAGTTCCCGCACGGTCCGCTGAAGCAGCGGTATCAGGCCGGCCCGCAACAGCGAGGACTTCCCGCTGCCGGAGGCACCGAACACCACCGCGAACCGGTGCTCGTGCACCAGATCCGACAACTGCGCCACAAGCCGGTCGCGGCCGAAGAACAGCCCGTGGTCACCGGGCTCGAACCGCACCAGCCCCCGGTAAGGTGCCTGCTGCTCCTTCTCCTCCGCGCGTGCTGCCGCTTCCTCGTCCGCTGCTTCCTCGGCCGCAGCCTTCCACCGCAGCTCCCACTCGGCCGAGTCCGCCCCGCACGCCTGCGCGTACGCCAGCACCACCGCCAGCGACGGCAGCCGCTCACCCGACGCCGCCTGCGCCAGCACGCTCACCGAAAAACCCGCCTGCCCGGCCATCACCCGGTACGTCGGCTTCCCGGCCGCCTCGCGCAGCACCCGCAGCTCATGGGCGAAACGCTGCACAGCACCGGCCCGGGGATCCACCGGCCGCTCAGGACGTCCCACAACCGCTCCGTTCACCCGCCTCACAATGCGGAGGCAAAGCTAACCTTTGGTCGTTACGGGGCAATGACGCCCTTCGGTTCCAAAACGCTCGTCGCCCTCGGCGCCGACCGCCACCCACTCGGTGGGGCGCGAACGCCTCCGTGCCGGTCTTCACCCGGCGGGCCGTGCCTTCACTCCAGGCGGATGCGGTCAGCGGAATGTCTTCGTCCTTCATGTAGTGGATGAGGATGCGCACTCCTGCGCTATCTGGTGTCCGGACGCAGCCGCCTGGCCGTCGCCGAACAGCTTCACGTGGCAACGAACACCGTCACCTACCGGGTGAAACAGAATCCGCTTGGCCGTTCAACATTTCCTCGCGCTACTTCTTCTCCCGCCCCGGCAGGAACTCCTGCATCTTCGCCTTGAGGCCCTGCTTGACCATGGCGCCCCGGTCCGCGTCGCCCTTCAGGACCGACGCCGCCGTCGCCTCCATCTGCTCCCAGGTGGCGTGCGGCGGGATCGGCGGGACCGCCGGGTCGGTGAGGAACTCCACGACCGCCGGCCCGTCCGCCTCCAGACCGGCCCGCCAGCCCGCCTCGACGTCCTCGGGCTTCTCGACGCGGATGCCGGTCAGACCGAGAGAGCGGGCGAAGGCGGCGTACTGGACGTCCGGGATCGCCTGCGAGGGCAGGAAGGACGGGGCACCCTCCATGGCCCGCATCTCCCACGTCACCTGGTTCAGGTCGTGGTTGTTGAAGACGGCGACGACCATCCGCGGGTCCTCCCACAGGTCGCGGTACTTCGCCGCCGTGATCATCTCCGCCAGACCGTTCATCTGCATCGCCCCGTCCCCGACCAGCGCGATCGCAGGCCGGTCCGGGTGGGCGAACTTCGCGCCGATCGCGTACGGCACCCCCGGCCCCATCGTCGCCAGCGTCCCGGAGAGGGACGACCGCATGCTGCCGCGCATCGTCAGATGCCGGGCGTACCAGTTGGCCGCCGAACCCGAGTCGGAGGTGACGATCGCGTTGTCCGGCAGCAGCGGGTCCAGGACCCGGGCGACGTACTCCGGATTGATCGGGTCGGCCGACAGCTGCGCCCGCCGCTCCATCACCTCGCGCCAGCGCGCCACGTTCGAGCACACCAGGTCGTACCACTCACGTCCGCGCTCCCCGTCGATCAGCGGGATCAGCCGCTCCAGCGTCGCCCTGGCGTCGCCGACGAGATTCACCTCGTACGGGTAACGCATCCCCACCATGTGCGGGTCGATGTCGATCTGCACCCCGCGCGCCTTGCCGAACTCCGGCAGGAACTGCGTGTAGGGAAAGGACGATCCGATGGTGAGGAGGGTGTCGCAGTCCCGCATCAGCTCGTACGACGGGCGGGTGCCCAGCAGGCCGATCGAGCCGGTGACGTAGGGGAGTTCGTCGCTGAGGACGTCCTTGCCGAGCAGCGCCTTGGCCACGCCGGCCTTCAGGAGTCCGGCGATCCGCTCGACCTCGGCGCGCGCGCCCGCGGCGCCCTGGCCGACCAGGATCGCCACCTTGTCACCGGAGTTGAGGATGTCCGCGGCCCGCTGGACGGACTCCTCGGACGGGATCGCGGTCCAGGAACTGCGGTCCAGGCTGGACGGGACCATCTTGAACTCGTGGGTGGGCGCCGAGTAGTCGAGCTCCTGCACATCGCCGGGGACGATGATCGCGGTGGGGGAGCGGCGCGCGTAGGCGGTGCGGATCGCGCGGTCGATGACGTTCGGCAGCTGCTCGGGGACCGTGACCGTCTCGATGAAGTCGGAGGCGACGTCCTTGAACAGGGTGTGCAGGTCGACCTCCTGCTGGTACGAGCCGCCCATCGCCGTGCGGTGCGTCTGGCCGACGATCGCCAGCACCGGGACATGGTCGAGCTTGGCGTCGTAGAGGCCGTTGAGCAGGTGGATCGCGCCGGGCCCCGAGGTCGCCGCGCAGACTCCGACACGGCCGCTGAACTTGGCGTAACCGACGGCCTCGAACGCGGACATCTCCTCGTGCCGGGACTGGACGAAACGCGGCTTGTTCTCGGCCCTGCCCCAGGCGGCGAGCAGGCCGTTGATGCCGTCCCCTGGATAGCCGAAGACATGGTCCACCCCCCACTCGCGCAGCCGCTGCAGGATGTGGTCGGAGACCTTGGTGCTCATGTGCGGACCTCCCGGGCCGTGACGTGGACGGGCGCAGTCGTCTGCGGGCCGAGTCACCCCACGGTTGCGGGGAAAACATGCGCCGACCGGGCCGAGGGAGGGCCCGTGTCCTTGCCGGACCCCGGAACCGGCCGGTGTTTGCCGGGAGAGGGCCGGGGCAGGCGCAGTGTCAGTGCTTCGGACAGGAGGCACGTCCGTGGGAGCGGCCGATCGCGCCGTCCCGGTCGCGCCTGTCCCCACACGCGGCCCTCCCCCCACGGTGACCGTCCAACCCAGAGCACCCTCCAGGGAGTTGCGACGCACCATGCCCACCAAAGTGAGCGCGAAGCACCACCCGCACGACGACGCCCCCGACACCGCCGAAGCCTTCCGTGAACTCGCCGCCCTCCCCGACGGACCGCGGCGCGACATGCTGCGTGACCAGGTGGTCGAGGCGTGGCTGCCCATGGCCGACCGGCTCGCCGGACGCTTCCGCAGCCGCGGCGAGAGCTTCGAGGACCTGCGCCAGGTAGCGGCCCTCGGCCTGGTCAAGGCCGTCGACCGGTACGACCCCGCACGCGGCAACGCCTTCGAGAGCTACGCCGTACCCACCATCACCGGCGAGATCAAACGCCACTTCCGGGACCACATGTGGACCCTGCACGTGCCCCGCCGGGTCCAGGACCTGCGCAACCGCGTCCGGTTCGCCGGCCAGGACCTCTCCCAGACGATCTCCGGCCGCAGGCCCACCGTCGCGGAGATCGCGGAGAAGGCGGGCATGAGCGAGGAGGACGTCCTGGTCGGCCTGGAGGCGCTGGAGAGCTTCACCGCGCTCTCCCTCGACGCCGAACTGCCCGGCAGCGAGGACGGCTACTCCCTCAGCGACGCCCTCGGCTCACCCGACCCCGCCCTCGACACGGTCGTCGACCGCGCGGCCGTGGCGCCCCGGCTGGCCGCGCTGCCCGAGCGGGAACGCGCCATCCTCTACATGCGCTTCTTCGGCGACATGACCCAGAGCCGCATCGCCGAGCAGCTGGGTATCTCGCAGATGCATGTGTCCCGGCTGATCAGCCGCTGCTGCAGCCGCGTCCGCGAACAGGTCATGCGCGAGGCCGGGTAGCCGGCGCCGGCGCCACATGCCGCGACATCATGTCCGCTCCGAAGGCCGTCCGACCTGAGGGCGGCACCGGGTCCCCGGCGGACGCCGCTCCCTCACCCACATGGCCCTCGCCGTCCCGCGAATGGGGCCCGACCACGCGCGCCCCGCCCCTGGGCGGGCTCTGATGGCTACGAGGCACGCCCTGCGTGCCCCCGCAGCCGTCGCTCGAAGGAGCCCACCCCATGCGTCGCACCGCCCGTGTCCTGTCCGCCGTGGCCCTGGCCGGTGCCGCGTTCGGCGTCACCGGTACGGCCGCCTCCGCGGACCCGGCCGCGGAGGTCAGCCCCAGCACCGTGTCGCCGGGCAGCAGCGTCACCGTCTCGGTCTCCTGCGGCGCCGTCGCGGGCCAGGCGCCCGCCACCATCGACGCCACCTCACAGGCCTTCGACGAGGACACGGTCGAACTGCGCCGGGTACCGGGCGACGACCGGGCCTCCGGCCCCGCCTACCGGGGCACGGCCCGTATCGCCCAGGCCACCGACCTCGCCGCCGACGCCACGGACGCGGTGACCCCGGCCTCCGCCTGGACCGTCGACGGCACCTGCCCGGCGGCCCCCGGCACACAGGGCGCGGCCTGGAGCACGACGCTCCAGGTGGACCGTGACGCCGCGAACGGCGGCACCGGGGTGGACGGCGACGGGCCGTGCGGCGAGTCGACCACCGAATGCGGCAGCCGGCCGTGCACGGATGGGCGCACGGACTGCGCGGGCCAGCCGTGCGCCGAGGATCGCACCGTATGCGCGAGCCAGGCGTGTGAAGAGGCGCGTACGGACTGTGCGAGCCAGGCGTGTGAAGAGGCGCGTACGGACTGTGCGAGCCAGGCGTGTGAAGAGGCGCGTACGGACTGCGCGAGCCAGGCGTGTGAACAGGCGCGTACGGACTGTGCGAGCCGGCCGTGCGCTGAGACCCGTACCGACTGCCCCGACCGGTCCTGCGCGGATGCGCACGGCGACTGCGGCAAGGAGCCGTGCCTCGACGGGCCCACCGGCTGCGCGACCCCGCCGTGCGACCGGTCCCGGGGGGACGCCTGTGGTGGCGCCGTCATCCAGCGCGGGGTCGAGGCCGGCGAGGGCGGGGCGTTCACCGACTCCGTGCCCGCGCTGGTCGCCGGAGGCATCCTGATCGCGGGCGCGCTCGGCGCCGCCGGGTACCGGCTGCGACACCGGAACACCGGGCCCCACCGCTGATGTTCACTCCCCGTCGCGCGTGTGACGGGCGCAACCCGGAAGGGCCCCATGGGCCGACGGGTCACGGGGTACTCAGAGCGCAGGGAGACGAACCGCACCGCACGGACCGAGGAGCGAGGGATGCCGCGGACGGACCCGGAAGGCCACGGCCCCGTCCGTTACGGGCCACCTCTTCCCGAGGACGGACTGCCCGTACTGCCCGAGCTCACGGCCGCCCTCGCCGCGGCCGCCGCCCGCGCCGACGGGGAACCGGTCGGCGGCGGCCCCGCGCTGCTGGAGGCCGCCTGCGCCTACTGGGACCGCCGTGGACTCGCCGCCCTGCCCGACCGCGTCGCCGCCGGCCCCGGCGCCCCCGCGCTGCTGCTCGCCCTGACCGCGGCACTGGGCGGTGACGTCCTGGTGCCCCGGCCCTGCGCGGCCTGGTGGGCGCCGTACGCACGCCTGTTGGGAAGACCCGTCTTCCATGTGGCGACGCCGGCCGAGTGCGGGGGCGTCCCGGACCCCTACGCGCTCCTGGAGACCGTCCGCAGGGTGCGTGCCGAGGGCGGGGACCCGCGTCTGCTGGTGCTGTCCGTCGCCGACGACCCGACCGCCACCGTCGCCCCGCCCGAGGCGCTGCACGCGTGCGTGGAGGCCGCCGCGGGCGAGGGCCTGCACCTGGTGAGCGACGAGACCTGGCGCGACACCCTGCACGCCCCGCTCGACACCGTGCTGCTCAGCCCGGCGGAGATGCTGCCCGACCGGGTCACAGTAGTCACCGACCTGGCCGGGGCGCTGCTGCCGCCCGGCTGGCCGGCCGCGGTGGCCCGCTTCCCGGCGGACCAGGCCGGCCGCGCGCTCCACGCACGCGTGCTCGACGTGCTCACCGCGATGGGCGCCCGGATCGCGGGCCCGGTCGCCGCTCCCGCCGCGTACGCGCTCCAGGAGCCCGAGCCGGTCACCGCGCGCGTGGCGGCCGCCGTCCACCTCCACGCGCGCGTGGCCACCGCGCTGCACTCCCGCGTGGTGGCGGCCGGCCCGCTCTCCCGGCCCCCGCGGACGGGCCGTCATCTCTACGCCGATCTCGGCCCGTTGCGCTCCGCCCTCACCGCCCACGGCGTCGGCGACGCCCAGGAACTGGAGGAGTTCCTCGCCGCCCGGCTCGGTATGCCCGCGCCCGGCGGCCACCGCTTCGGCGACGAACTGGGCGCCCTGCGCGTACGCCTGTCCACCGGCCCGCTGCTGGGCCGTACGGACGACGAACGCGCGGAATGCCTCATGTCACCCTCGCCGTTGGAACTGCCACATGTGCAACGCGCGTTGAACCATGTGAAGTCGGTCTTCGACGATCTCCGCGACGACGCTCAGCGATGGGAGCCTCCTCGATGACGCAGCAGTCCGAGTCGACCACCACCACGACCAGCGCCACGACCACCAGGGACACCGACGATCCGGCGTCCGGGCCAGGGTTCGCGACCGCGTTCCCGCCGCTCGCCGAGCCCCGGCCGTACGCTGCAGGGTCTCGCGGCCGCCGTGGTCCCGCTGGGCATCAGCATC